>JARDZI010000319.1 GCA_029240935.1 Clostridiales bacterium | reverse complement strand
TGTCTCTATAGGTACTTGGGTTGTTTTCAGAGTAGCCTCATCAGAAATAAGATTTGTAAATCAGATATATGATGAGGCTGTCACCAAAGGGGTCAATTCTTTTTGACATTGTAAGGGCGAACAGTGTTCGCCACTACGAATATCAATATTTGTACCATGTTAATAAGTGATTTGTTACGCAATATCACACTAATATACATTTACTTAACCTCATTTATTATATATAATTGTTTAAGTACGTAATTGAAAGACAAATTGAAGGAGAGCTGATATTTTGAGAAGTAAACTTACTGAGGGAAACATTTTAAATAAATTAATAATACTTGCACTTCCAATAATGGGAACATCCTTAATACAAATGGCCTATAGTATGACAGATATGATATGGGTCGGGTTTTTAGGCTCTAGAGCTGTTACATCAGTTGGAACTGCTGGGTTTTATACCTGGCTTGCTGCGGCATTTATTGTGATACCTAGAATAGGTGCGGAGGTAGGAGTTGCCCAATCTGTTGGGAAAAAGGATATAAAGGAAGCAAAGAACTATATGAGACATTCAATACAAATGGACATATTTTTTGCAGTTTTATATGGAATTGTTATGATATTATTTAGAAAGCAGCTTATTGGGTTTTTTAATATACAGGGTGACGACATAGTTGGGATGGCAATTACTTATATTGCAATAGTAGGTGCAGGAATGGTATTTTTCTTTTTACCTCCCGTATTTACAGCAATTTTTAATGGACATGGAGATAGTAAAACACCATTTTTAATAAATGTAATAGGACTTGTAACAAACATCATACTTGATCCACTTTTGATTTTAGGGATAGGTCCATTCCCTAAATTGGGAGTACCCGGGGCTGCGATTGCAACCATATTTGCACAGTTTATTGTAACAATAGTTTTTATATACATCATTAGAAGAAAGACCGATTTTTTTCGTGAACTTAACTTCTTTGAAAAGCCTGATTGGAGTCATTTAGGTAGAATTCTAAAGCTAGGAATCCCTGCAGCATTACAAAGCGGAGCATTTACAGTCATTGCAATGGTTATTGCAAAAATACTTGCAAGATGGGGTTCAATGCCTATTGCAGTACAAAGTGTTGGTTCTCAAATAGAGTCCATATCATGGTTAACTGCAGGTGGCTTTCAGACAGCACTAAGCGCATTTGTAGGTCAAAATTATGGGGCAAGGAAATGGGATAGAATATATAAGGGCTATTACACAGCCATTGGCATTATTGCTGTTATTGGAGTAATTACCTCTTGTATCCTTATATTTGTGCCTGGACCAATTTTCTCAGTATTTATACGTGAAAAGGAAGTTATTAAGGAAGGTATAATTTATCTTAGAATACTTGGGTTATCACAGTTTTTCATGTGTATGGAGATAGCAACCTCAGGAGCCTTTAATGGTCTTGGAAAGACAGTTCCTCCATCAATTGTTGGGATTATAATGAATGCATTAAGAATCCCAGGAGCACTTCTCCTGTCAATACCTTTTGGCCTCAATGGAGTATGGTGGAGTATAAGTATAACAAGTATTTTAAAAGGAATTATATTAACAACCTGGTTTATTATATTTTTAAGTAGACATCCTGAGATAAGAGGGAAAGAAATTAGCATTTTTAAGAAATTAAACCCTGAAGTTGAGTAGCATACAAAGGTGCCAGCCATATGAGATTATGAGATTTCATTGAATCTTATAATCTCATATGGCTGGCACCAACAATTTCATTAATAATTGAGGATAAAAAACCAGATCAAGGAAATAATAAAAAAAGCTCAACTTAAAATGTATTTAATATGGGAGGGTAAAGTTATGTCAAGGCTAGCAGCAGCAGTTGAAAGAATAAAAACCATTGAGTGTCCTACTGGAGAAGTGGAATATCGAGTCGCAGACATACTTGACGATTACGGAATTGCTAATAGAAATGAAATTATAATAAATAGGGATAAGAGTTTAGATAGGAACGGTGCCCAAGCCTACTGTACTAACCCTATGGAGAATATGGGTAAATCCATTGTAATCCTAGCTAAATCTGGACTTGACGATTATGTAGCTAAGGTGGAAGATGCATATATAAAGTAATTATAATAGGGTAAGAGATATAAAATAATAGTAGAACCGGGTTGTTCACCCGGTTCTACTATTATTGTGTTATATAAGCTTCTATAATCTTTACCAGTTCGGTTTTGACACTTTCCATTTCATTATCAATATTCAAAGAATGTATAGACATTCCAGTGCTAATACGATAGTTATCACATAATAGGGTTAAGGACATGAAAAGAGAATTATATTTATCACGCCTTTCAATTAGCATGAATCCTGGAATATCCTGTATAATAATTTCTTCAACCTTTGTATTTTGGTTAAAGCTTTCTTTTATATTTACCTGGTTTGATGTAGAATCTTTTATATACATATCATTAAGTACATAACTAATTAATAATGAGTCTTCTTTATTATACTTTAGAGTATATTGAGACTGTGTAAGCTCATTATCCCGTTTATAGAAGAATCTAACCATTTCAAATGTCCCACTTTCATGTTTACTATATTCAACCTTATCAAATATAAAACCATCAGGAATGTACTTAGGAACAGGAAAGCTAATCGGTATGTTGTTCCTTGCTTCCTCAATACTGTTATAGTATACTATTGTATTCTGCTCAAGTAGCCTTTGCTCATCCTCTGCGATTTTGTTTTCTATAATTGTGTTTGTCTCCTGGTATATTTCTTCTATTCTTTTTTGCCTATCCTCTGGATCAGTTATTTCATGAGCTTCTAAAAGAGCCTTATCCATCTCATCATATATTGACTGAAGAGACCCAGGCCTATCTTTATCCACTGAAAGAGTATGATTTACATCTATCTTATTGCCGTCCTTACTATCAATTGTGTATTTTAATTGTATCTCTTTAAGCCAATTACCCATACTCTTAGATAAAGATTTTCCATTTACAGGGATGAATGAGCATCCAATTAAGATTCCAACAATGCAAGCAGCAATAAATTTTTTCTTTAAAAGTATCAAATCCTTAATTCCTTTTGAATATTTTGACTTTGAATTAATGTTTTCTTGGTTCATCTTTTCAAAAACTTCTAGGGAAATATTCTTACTTTTTAGATTGTTCAAATAAGGATCTGAATTCATAAGCTTTCTCATTGTAACTATTTTAATGTATTCATTTAAGCAGGAACTGCAATTTTCAATATGGCTCTGAATTGTTTGTTTACTTTGATCATCAATTTCATCATCAACAAGCAGAGTAATATTTTTTTTCATTTCATTACAAGTCATCCATATTCATCTCCTCATAATATTTAATAAATCTCTGCCTTCCTCGAAAAATCAAGGATTTTACAGCCTTGTAGGATATGTTCATTTTATCAGCAATCTCCTGATAGCTATAACCATACATATCCTTTAGATAAAGGGCAATTGCTTGATTTTTGGGTAACCTTACAAGAATATTCTTTATAATATCCCTTTGATAATTTTTTTCTAAGCTTTTATTTGCTGTATCTTCACAGGAAGGTTCCACAAGTTGCTCTTCAAGAGATGAGATGGGATGAGAGTTTTTTCTATTATGGTTTATTGTTTCATTCCGGGCTACTGTATAAAGCCAGCCCTTAATATTATCTGTCTGCAGTGATTCGATGTTTTGATAAAGCTTTATGAATACCTCCTGAGTGAGCTCATCCCCGGGTTGATGAGTTCTCAAATGCTTTGATATAAAACTTCTTATAGGACTATAGTATTTTCTATACATTGTGTTGAATAAGTCATTTTTAGGTTTTAACCCCTCAATTGCTCTTAATTCATCCTTCATCTCATCACCACCCTAATATATATAACAAATAATAAACATAAAAGTTTCGAAATTATTATATAATAAAAATCTAACTTTGAAGTGGAAGGTTTCCGCTCCTATGTAGAACCTTACATAGAGAAAATTGATTGAACTATCATTGTCATTGCAGAATGCAAATTAAATATTATAACTTATATAGTAATAAAGCTTTATAAATTGGAAC
>JARDZI010000318.1 GCA_029240935.1 Clostridiales bacterium | reverse complement strand
CCTAAATATTGACTTACAGGATCGGTCAAATCTATTTCTCCTTCTTCCTGTAAAATCAGTAATAAAGCTGCAATGATTGGTTTTGTATTTGAAGCTACCGGATAAATGGTATCCATCCTGAGCTGCTTTCCGTCCTTGCCTAAATCACCATAGGTACCTTCAAAAATGGGGCATCCGTAACGATTTACTTTTATGACAAAACGTTCTCTTATGCCCTCTTTGAGCCATTTATTTAACATCATGTCTAACCTAGAAAGTTTTTCAATATTTATTTTTAATTCACTTGCTCTAGCAATTGCTATATCTGTAACTGACATGCTATTTCCTCCATATTATTATAATAATATCCATTTTTTCACATTTTCAGTGTAACATATTCGTAGTTATCTTTCAATATCTTTCATTACCTTACTTGGTCAGAAAGTAAAATGACGGTAATTACTGGAAAAGAATTGTTACTCTTAGTATCAAAAAAAATGCCTAAAGCCCTTGATAACTCGGTTTTAAGCACTTTTTAATGTTGTTAATTACAATGGAGCTGAGGGGAGTTAAAGAGCTAAGCATCTCCAAAAACCGCAGTTTTCCCTTTTTACGTTGTCTATGAATTAAAAAACGGAATTCAGCATGAATACATCATATGGCTGAATAATTATACAAATATTCAAATGTAAATAATCTTTGGAGCACTGCATTCACTTTTTCAGATATATGTTTCAACACAAATTGTCTATTGATTGAATACGGGAATTTTGACCAGTATCTTATATTCAGTATCTGGTTTATTGTTCCTGACAATTCCATCTTCAACGAGGATACCATCGACATACACTTCAATATCCTTAATACCAGATTCTCTTTTCATGTCAATATCCAATACTGCACCTCTGAAAATACGTTTGACTTTGGCTTCCTGCCAGTCAGAAGGAAGCTGCGGATTAATCGCGAGACCTTCTCTATTTCCTTTGAGTCCAAAAAGGCCATCAATGATGCAACGGTAAAACCAGGATACTGTCCCTGTATTAAATAGATGGCTCGATCGACCGGCAGTTCTTGGTATCTGACTATAAGCACCACGGTAGTAATTAGGAATATACACAGGTAATTGACCTCTTTGAAGAATATCCTCCAGGTCCGGTCCCGGTATCATTTTCCTTAACAGTCGATATGCATTATCTAATTCTCCTTTGGAATAAAGCGCATAGATATAAAATGCAGCTGCGTGATTATAGACAGCACCATTTTCAGCCGATCCAGGAAATTTCTGAGTTAATCTGCCAACATCCTCGCGCATGAAAGTATAGGCTGGAGCCAGCTTTTCAACACCATATGGTGTTTCCAGATGCTCATGCACCGCTTCTAACAGTAATACTTTCTTTTCATCGTCTGCAGCTCCGCTAAGCAGTGCCCAGCCCTGAGGATTGATATAAATCCTGCCTTCCTTATCTTTGCTTATTCCAAACAGTAGATTGTCATCAGTGATTCCACGAGCATACCAGTTTCCATCCCACAAGTATTTGTTAATATTGTCATTCGTTTTTTTGACTTCTTTTCTTAATTCCAAGGCTTCCTTCACCCATCCGCCTTTTTCACATAGGTCGGACCAGATTAACAATGCATAAGCGGTAGCTATTGTTAACCATCCTGAAACACCTTTTCCCTTGTAACCCACCATATTCATTGGATCACACCAATCACCCTGATCAATAAAATTCAAACCTCGTTCATCCCTATTATTGATAAGCCAGTTCATTCCACGATTAATATGTTCAAATACCGAGGCTGCTTCCCTTCCTTCTGCAAAAGGAACCATCTCCTTCAGTATTCCATAATCGTCGGTTTCATCCAGATAAGCATTAAGACAGATTGGTAGCCATACGCAGTGATCCGTATGAGGAATTTGATTAATATACTTGAGTTCCGCATCCTTATGTAGTTTGATGCCATCCGGCATAGCTCCATTTTCCTGTTGCTGTCCTAATGCAACTAAAAATGCATTTCTGGCTATCTCCGGTTTTATATAACTCATCCCCATATTATCCTGGAGGTAGTTACGGGTTTGCGGATCTAAGGATAGACGATTGGTTATGCCATGGTAGTACATCTGTCGCGGCAGCCAGTGATTTATAAAGTTATCCAAATTTTTATCTGCAGTTTCTATCTGAATACAGCCTTTACCTTCTGCTATATACTCAGCATATTCTTTTTCTGCTATTTTAAATCCATCATCACCACATATATTTTGGTCAATAAAATACCTCTTGCGGATACATTTAATTTCATCCTCATTTTTGGCTGGTCCAAATATAAATCTATATTCCTTTTCTTCGCTCGGTTCCATATTTAATTTATATTGAAGAACGCACACCGGCATTTCATATCGTGCATCCCCATTAGCCAATTTATCATTCCTTATTGCTGAGGGGAGTGTAATGCCACCCTCTCCTTCAAAATTTTCCTGGTTGACTTCCCAAGCTGTCGGTTCCTCCCCTGCCAACAAAAATGTTATATCTTTAAAATCCTTAATGGTAAAATAATCTTTGTATTTTTGATAAGGTGTAATAGATGAGCATACAATAGCTTGTAAATCAGCTTTATATTCACCTTCTTGATTCATCCAAGACATATATCCTACTGTAAAATATGGATAAATACTAATATCCCTCTTATTCAGTGATTTGTTGGTTACTTTTATATACCAGAGTTCCAATGGGTCATCTTTGGGGAGGCTTAGACACATTTCTATGCAAATCCCATCATTCTCGACATTCCATTTAATATTATTTTTACCTACAGAAAATGTAAACTTATCGGGTGAAACACGTACAGGTTCATGTGGAGCTGAGAAAACTTTACCATTCACTTCGTCTTTTACATATACAAAACGTCCGGGATGATGTGCATAATAAGGCTGCTCCGGCTGCATAAAGGTTTTGGCCTCAAGGTTCGGAGCATGGGAGTACTTTGCAGGCTCCGGTTGCATAAACTGAGCCACGGCATACCCGCGACAGTTTACTTGGATCATCATTTTTTCATTCCACAAAAACCCGGAAGCTTTCGGCATGGCAATTGGACTATCCAGCTCAAAATATTCATTATCAGAGGTTGCTCTTATCATAAATTTATTCCCTCGTATAAAATTTTATAGTTACATTAATTATTATTTTAATTCTAACAATCGGTTTGTTTATGCCCAAAATATAATTGATTTTATGTTATCAATTATATTTTCATAAAACCACCGGATGATGCTGATGAAGCAAGCTTTGTATATAATCCTAATACACCTTTTTTATATTTTGGTTCCGGTTGTATCCATTGCTTTTTTCGTTCTTCTAGAAGTAGGTCAACTTCCTCAGAGGTCAGCTTTTGACCACCAGCACCAATAATGTTTAGTCTGCGTTTTGGGATATCAATTTCTATTAGGTCATTTTCCTCTACAAAAGCAATTGGGCCACCTTCTGACGCTTCCGGTGAAACATGCCCTATCGCAGGACCTCTTGTTGCTCCTGAAAAACGGCCATCCGTAATAAGTGCTGTTGTTGCTACCAATAGAGAATCCGTAGCAATGGCTTCCGTGGTATAGAACATTTCCGGCATACCACTTCCTTTTGGTCCTTCATAGCGAATAAACACAGCGTCACCAGGTTGTATTTGATGGTTTATTACAGCGTGATAAGCCGCTTCTTCACTGTTAAAAACCCGCGCTCTTAAAATCACTTCAAACATTGCAGGGTCAACCGCAGAATGTTTGATCACCGCACCATCAGGAGCTAAATTTCCTTTCAAAATAGCAATTGCACCTTCCTTACTAATAGGATGATCTATGGATTTAATGATATCCTCTCTGGTCAAGTTATGTGCTTTCAGTTCCACGTCACAGTTATCATAAAAATTACTTGCCAGGAGTTGTTCAAGATTTTCCCTCAGTGTTTTACCCGTAATCGTTAATACATCAAGATGAAGAAAATCTTTTATCTCTTCCATTATTCTTGGTACACCTCCTGCATACCAAAAATATTCTGCTGGGTATTTACCACTAGGTTTTGCATTGAGTAGATA
>JARDZI010000317.1 GCA_029240935.1 Clostridiales bacterium | reverse complement strand
ATTAACTTTTCAGGATAAGAAGGTCTTATTTCATCATAAGCAATGGAAATCCCTTTATAAGGTTCAATTTTCTTTATCATAATCTCCTCCAAAAATGAATTACTTTGACAAATAAACTGTCATACATTGATTATATTCCATGTTTTCAGTATTCATTGTTTTCTCAATATGAAAACCTGTTTGTTCTAATTCCTTTTTATGGTTTGCCCAATTTACACCCCTATATGATGTACCAGCTACATTCATCTTTCTTCCTGTCCACATGTGATTACGTTCTTGCAGCTCAAAGGCTGTAGAAATATCTGAGGACCTTTCATTTACTCCATCACCTAAACTTAACAGTAGAAGTTTTCCTGAAGGTTCTAACAAATTATATATAGAAGTTAAGAATTTTATTCGATCTTCATCATCTACAAGCATATGTAATGTGGCAATTGTATATATCCATTTAAACTTCTTAAATTCTGAACCATCTCCAATTTCTAGAGCATCTTTAACAATCCAATTTACATTTAATCCTTTTTCTCTACTTAAATCCTTACATTTTTTAATAGCCTCTTCCGAACTATCAATAGCTGTTATGCAATAACCACTTTGAGCTAAATAAAGTGAGTCTCTTCCCTCTCCGCATCCAATCTCACAGATTTCATCCTTTATGCGAATATTATAATATTTTATCCATTCTAGTACTTCAGGTGTTGGCTCCTTAGAGAACCAAAGTAGTCCTTCTTCATGAACCTTTTTATATCTTTCATTATATGCATGATAATACTTTTTCAATTTAACACACCCCCCATAAAATCTGCCTGCTTCTATACACTTTTAATATTTAATCAATTAACTTATAAGTGTTCTTACCCACTTATATCCCTCATTCACAAAATCCTTACTTGGATTTGTATCTGGTGTATGTTCAAAAACGAATGTCACATCTTTACATTGTGCTAAAAATCTTATTATCCTTTATCTCATTTTTTCATTCCTTTCATCTTATAGAACATTACTGGATACAAATATATTACCATAATATTACATGATTTCCCAGACCTAAAAGCTTTTTGTAAAATCAAGTACAATACAAATCCAAAAATTACTACAAAAAAGATACCAACCTTTTAAGATTGATATCTTTTAAATTCAATAAAATAATGGTGCAGGAGATGGGACTTGAACCCACACGTTCCAATGGACACTGGCTTCTGAGACCAGCCTGTCTGCCAATTCCAGCACTCCTGCATTTTAAAATTGCAGCAAATAATCAACAACACCTGTTTGCTGCACATGATGTAATTATATCAGCATTTTATTTTTTTGTCCACTTAGATGAAACATTGTTTAAACCATTAAACTAAACCTCAATTGATGCATCCCCTATTTTCTTAATAAAATCATAATTTTTCATGTCTTCCATTAGTTTAATCAATGCCATGTCCTTCATTTTAGCCTCTATCATTACATCAAAATCACCTGTTAAACCTATTATTTCCTCCAAAAATGCCACAAATTCATCTGGGTTAATATAGTCATGGTGACTTCTTATTTCCTTTGGAGATTTGGGGCTAGAAAGATGAATTTTAGGCGGAAATATTTCACCCTTCCAAGTATTAAATACATCAACTATTAGTTCCTTCACTTTTACACTTGAAGGATTGCAAATGTCATGATGAATGTCTAATACCATAGGTATATTTAGAGTTCTGCATATACTAAGAACATCCTCCATAGTATAGAGTTTGTCGTCATTTTCTAGTATTATTCTAGACTTTATTCTATCACTAAGCTGTGAAAAGCCTTCATAAAATCTCTTAATAGAATCTTCCTTGTTTTTATACATTCCACCTATATGCAATACTATTTTATACTCAGTACCTAAACCCATAAGCTCAAACATGGTGCAATGATAGTCAAGATCCTTAATTGAATTATCCAACACTTCTTTCTTAGGACTGTTTAATAGTACAAAATGATCAGGATGGGTGCTTACTCTTATTCCCGTTTCCTTTACTACCCTTCCTAGTTCTTCAAAATCTATTTTTAATATATTTTTCCAATCCCATTCCTCAAATTCTGGATGGGTCGCCAAGGGAATGATTTTCGATGTAAACCTATATAGCTTAATGCCATATGCTTTATTATACCTAAGTATTCTTATGATATTTGAAATGTTCTGCCGGGCCAAAGATTCAACCTTACTATACCATATACTTCTATCCACTTTCTCTAGATTCTTTAATGTTACCGTTCTATTTGGAGAAGCCTCTTTTAGCTTCATGGAAATCGCCACATATCCAAAATTGATCTCCATATGTTTCCACCTTTCATACTAAATATATATGCATTAATAATCTATTTTCTTCTTTTCTGTCATTGTCCTAAACATCTATACTACCACTTGTCATCCTGAACATAGTGAAGGATCTTGCTTAGGGATCACAAAAGATCCTTCACTACGTTCAGGATGACACTGGCAATATAACCTAGGCATCATAAAAATGCAGTGGGTTAAATACTAATGTATTTAGTGTTCCCATCTGCATTTTTTTACACCATTATTTACTTTTCTTATTACTTAAAATATAGAATTTGAGTGTATCAATATAATCAGAATAGAAAAATCTCATTCTTCCAGAACGCTCCATAACTTTTTTCTTTGCTCCAAGCATTGTATCGATAATCTCCGTTTGTTCTTCTGTACTTATTTTGTGCTTTGAGTAAAGTACTTTTTCGTACACAAGTATATAATGTTCCAAATTGATTTGAAGCTTCTCAGCTAGCACCTCTAAGTATTCTCTTAGGGTTTCTCCACCTGCATATGGAATATAGGTTAACTTGCCAAATAAAATCATCTTATGCTTTGAAAATTCAACTATTCTTATATTCCTTCTAACTAAACTGTTTATTAAAATATATGCAGCCAGTGAAGCTAGGACTAGTAATAAACCAAATCCAAAAATACCAAGTAATATATAGCCTATAGTGTAGGTCAATGGTGTCTTTGTATTTACATTTCCTACTACTCCATCTAATTCATCAGGGTTCTCTTCATTTTGGTTTTTATCATCCTCATTTATATCTGTGTTGTCATTTCCCACATTATTTCCTGTTTGGGTCTGACTGTTATTCTCACTATCTTGAGGGAATTGATAAGCTAATGAGGTATTCCCAGGGGTAGGGTCAAATGTTACCCAGCCTACACCATCAAGGTATATTTCAACCCATGCATGGGCATCAGAGTTTAATATTTCCCTGTATCCATCTGAACTCTGAGAATAAGGAACAACAAAGCCTTCAACATATCTAGAAGGTATATCTACTATTCTTGCCATTACTGCTAATGCTGTTGCATAATAGGAGCATGACCCCTTTTTCTCATCAAAAATAAAATAATCAACAAAGTCCCTTCCCTCAGGCAGGATTGAAGTATCCTTACTATATGGAAAATTTTTTCTCAAAAAGTCCTCTATCGCCGATGCCTTCATATAAGGACTTTTATATTTATTAGTAATTTCTTCAGTTAAATCATACACTCTTGATGGGATTTCATTGGGGAGTTCCAGATACTTGCTAAAGGAAGCATCATAATTCCCTATTCTTTCTACACCCTTATCAAGTATTGTAGCTTGATCAATATTATATTCCTTAAATTTAACAGAATAGCTTTTTCCAGATCGAACAGTCTTAGGGTTGAAAATTTCAAGATCTGAATCAATGAATGCATATTTCCAACTATTCGTAAGCTGGAGTGGATAAAGTGCATTAAAAGCAGTTGTTGTTTTTACGCCTTCATGTACTATTTCCATTTCCTTAAGCAGATAACCCATATTGTATTCTTTTACTTCAAGTTTATCTTTGAACTTTAGGGTTTTATTGTCTGATTTATCCCATATAAATCCATTGTAAAAATCCTTAATTGTGCCTCTTAAGTGGACACCTCCAATATCATCCTTGCTTCCTACTCTAAGAGCTTGTGTGTAACTATTTGTTACTGGTCCACCAAGACGTCTTGCATCCTGCTGATAACCAGTATATGATAGACTAAACTTTGATTTATATGCAGAAT
>JARDZI010000316.1 GCA_029240935.1 Clostridiales bacterium | reverse complement strand
TTGAGATTATTTTTAGCTTAGCGTTAATTACTGAAGTAAAAAAAATTATCTGACATCAAATGATAACTGGCAGGCATATGACATATGCCTGCCAGCTTTATTTTAAAAGATTATTTCAGTGTTTGCAGAATTATGTTATGATAGAGTGTACGTTAAAAATATTTTAAGGAGGTATGATTGTGGCAAAATTCAAGGAATTATTTGCACCTCGGGATATGACAGAGGGTACCCCCTGGAAAAGAATTATTGAATTTTCTATACCAATGCTTATTGGTAATATAGCACAGCAATTTTATAACACTGCAGACTCTATCGTAGTTGGCAAGTATGTAGGTGATAATGCCCTTGCTGCTGTTGGCAGTGCTTCTCCCATATTAAACCTTTTGCTTGTACTCTTTGTTGGAATTTCCACAGGAGCGAGTATAATGGTATCTCAATATTTTGGGGCCAAGGATCGTGAAAAACTCTCCCATACCATTGGTGTTTGCCTTACCCTTACAGCTATAGCATCAGTAGTAATTATGGTTATCGGCCCTATTGTCACCAGGCCGCTGCTTGATCTTCTTAATACACCGGCTACCATCATTGCTTGGTGTGAAGATTATCTAACTATCTTTTTTGTGGGCATAGCTGGTTTTGCTTACTATAATATTCTCGCAGGTGTTCTGCGGGGACTTGGGGATTCACTATCGGCTCTTGGATTCCTACTTATTTCTACGGCTCTGAACGTAGGAATGGATATTTGGTTTGTTGCTGGGCTGAACATGGGTGTTGCAGGTGTTGCACTGGCAACTGTTATAGCTCAAGGAATATCAGCATTACTTTGTCTTATAAAGTTGATCAAAATGAGGGATACATTTGAAATAAATTGGAAAATGCTGAAACTTGATAGGGAGTATTCCTATAGACTTATAAAGCTTGGATTGCCGTCAGGCCTTACCCAGGGAATATTTTCCCTAGCAATGATTGTTGTACAATCTCTGACCAATAGCTTTGGAGAAATGGTTATAGCCTGTAATGTAATTGTTATGCGTGTAGATGGGTTTGCTATGATGCCAAACTTCACCTTTGGAATGGCGATGACTACATATGCGGGACAAAACATAGGGGCAGGAAAACTAGACAGAGTAGTAAAGGGAACAAAGGATGGCACAAAGATTGCCCTGGGAGTTTCTGTTTCAATAACTATTCTAATTTTAATCTTCGGCAGGTATCTTATGGGTATTTTCACTGATACACAGGAGTTGGTTGATTTAAGTATGCATATGATGAAAATCCTTGCCCTAGGGTATATAGCAATGGCGGTAACACAGTGTTTATCTGGAGTTATGCGTGGTGCAGGTGATACCATGACACCTATGTGGATTTCACTTATCACTACAGTAATGCTTCGTGTACCAGTTGCCTATGGTTTAGCTTATTTAACACGAAGCTCAGCTTATCCTACAGGAAGGCCTGAATCTACCTTTATTTCACTACTTGTTTCCTGGACAATCGGTGCAATTGTAACAACTATTTTCTTCAAAAAAGGCAAATGGCGTAATAAAGGTTTTGTTGGAAGATAAGGATGAAATGAAAACTGGCAGCCATATGACTTATTACTTATTCATGAATAAGTAATAAGTCATATGGCTGCCAGTTTTTACATATTTTAAATTAGTAATTATATTTTGATGAAAGGTAAAATCAAGTATGAAGAATATTATTATTTTTATAGCTTCAATTGTACTGGTATATTTACTTGTTTCAATATACTTTGTTAATCATTTCTTTTTTTCTACAGTTATAAATGGAGTAGACCTCTCATTAAAAGCACATGCTGATGCAGAGGATATAATTAGAAGTTATATTAAAGAATATAAGCTTCAGTTAATAGAAAGAGATGGAAAAATAGAAGAAATAACAGGATTAAATATAGGGTTGGAATACAATGAAAAAAATAGTATTTCTAAAATTTATCATATGCAAAATTCATTAAAATGGATGAGTCCTTTATTAAAGAGCCAAAAATATTATGCAGATGATTTATTTGTTTATAACAAAGATAATTTAGAAAATAAAATAAGCCAATTAAATTGTTTGAATAAAGCTATTATAGAACCCCAAAATGTAAGTTTTAAGTATTCAAATGGTTCATATGAAACCATTGAAGAGGTATATGGAAATAAGGTAATTAAAGATAAATTAAATAAAGCTATAAAAATGAGCATATTAAAAGGAGAAGTAAAATTAGATTTAAATGAAAAGCACTGTTATGAAAATCCAAAGTATACTTTATGCTCTGATAAAACTCCTCAAACTAGGGATTTACTAAACAAATATGTGTCAACAAAAATCACTTATATATTCGGAAACCAAAATGAAATATTAGATGGGAATATAATAAATGAATGGCTTAGTGTTGATGAAAATTTAGAAGTGGTATTAAGGGAAATAGGAGTTATGAAATATGTTAGAGGATTGAGTAGAAAATATGATACAGTTGGTGCAGCAAGAAAGTTTAAAACATCCATAGGTAAAATAGTAGAAGTTAAAGGTGGACTTTATGGATGGAAAATTAATTTTGATGAAGAAACAAAAGCTTTATTGGAAAATATCAAACTCGGTGAAGTACTTGAAAAAGAACCTATATATACTCAAAAGGCCTTATCCAGGGGAGAAAATGAAATAGGCAATACTTATGTAGAAATCAATATAACAAGACAGCGTCTATGGTTTTATAAACATGGAAAGCTAATAGCTCAAGGTTCTGTGGTAACAGGGAATCCTAACAGAGGACATGGAACTGTGCTTGGAACTTATATGCTTAACTATAAGCAAGAGGGGGCAACTTTAGTTGGAGAAGATTATGAAGCTCCAGTAACCTATTGGATGCCTTTTTTCGGGAATATAGGAATACATGATGCAAGCTGGAGACATTCTTTTGGAGGAAATATATATAAGAGACGTGGAAGCCATGGATGCGTCAATTCACCTATATATTTGGCTAAGAGGATTTTTGATAATATTGAAGCGGGGACTCCTATTATTTGCTATGAGGAATGAGGAATGGCAGCCATATGGCTGCCAGTTTTATTTTATCCTTAGGGTATGTATCTCAAAAGGTCCAAACTCCAAGTTTATATTTTCTTTATTAAGCTTATTGCTATCTATTGGCTGCTCCATAAGATTTACTAAAGAAACATCCTCTACTTCAAATCCAAATGCTATCTTAGCTCTGGTACCACAGCCATGACTTTCATAGAGTCTTAATATTAAATCATCATTATCCTCAGCTTTCTTTACGGATTCTAAAATGATGCTGCCTGAATCTACTGTAATAAATGAATTAATTTCATTTATATTATTACAGTTATTGTCTATTTCAATTATACTTAGAGGAATATTTACTTCATAAGCTCTCCTTACTACTTCCCCAGTTCTATAATCTCCCTCATGGGGATATAAGCAATATTTAAATTCATGAACAGCTTTATCTGCATGAGTATCAGGATAAGTAGTACTTCTTAAAAGATTTAAACTTATGAGGTTATCCTTCACTCGATGACCATATTTACAGTCATTTATAAGTGCTACACCGTAATCTCCTTGAGATAAATCTACCCATTTGTGAGCACAGATTTCATACTTTGCCATATCCCAGCTGGTGTTATCGTGAGTAGGCCTGTTTATATTTCCAAACTGAATATCACAAGCTACTTTGTCAGTGTACACATTAATCGGAAAGGAGGTTCTAAGCATCTTTCCCGTTTCATTCCAATTTACAATAGTATTAAATTCTAATATTCTACTTCCTGAAGTTAAAGAAATTTCCTGATCAAGTGTAGACTCATTATATTTATAATGCTGCTTCACTACCTTCTTTGGTCCATCTACTAAAACTTCAACATCTGCAAGAATAAAGGATTCCTTTTGCAAGTCATAAATAACAGGTGTAAAATCCCATGCATTTCCAAAACTGTCGTTGTAAATCTCTAGCCTATTTGCATTCTTATCTGCTATTACTTCACGGTGTTTTTCCTTATCGAAAATAGAACTTATAGTGCCATCATTGTTGAATTTAACCCTTAACTTATCATTTTCTAGG
>JARDZI010000315.1 GCA_029240935.1 Clostridiales bacterium | reverse complement strand
ACATTAAAGCTTGGTTTAGTCATTATCCCTCATACTAAGTAATGTAATCTCAGCAAGTTATAATAGTTTCATGCATGTACTATATTCTACTTATTGTACTTTATTTGAAAGTGACTTTCCCCTGTATAGGCATTATCTGTATCCAGGTTTGTCCAGGATTTAGTCTGAGAGGAGTTCCATCCTCCAGGGTATATATAGTTGGCTTTGACCGGGACGCTTTACTCCATTTGATATCTACTTTTTTTCCTTGGGTTATGTAATAACCCTTGCCTTGTCCAACAGTTTTTACTTCCAATCTACCCTTTGCATCCCCATCAATGGAGCTTGTCTTTGTTATTTGGATTATAATATTTTCTGCCTTTAGTTGTTCTCCGGTAACCCTCTCCATTTGGGGCTCTCCTTTACGATATCTCAAGTACATACTTGATTCCTCATCATATTTAAAGCCACTGGTATAAGCAGTTGAGTATTTTAGTTCTATCTCCACTACCTTTTCTTCTGACATAAGGTCAGTTTTGACTATATTAAACTCCATTACTGGTCCCTTTTCAGTAGTTGCCCTATACTTGACACTTTCTGCATATGCCTTCAATTTTTCCATAGATGTATAGGTATCCTGCCAGTTATTCCTGTCTTTAGTTATATCCCAAAATGCTTTTTTCCCTATATACATGCCATTTATGGCTGTTACCTTCAATGTTTTTATATCACTCAAGGCCTGGGGACTCTGACCATAGTGTACATATATAGCATCATGCTCCAATGCATAATCAAGAAAATAATGTCTTGCGCTTCTTACAGGTCCTATCATTTCAGGGTTTACTCCCCAGAATACAGGCATTAATCTTGTTTCTCCACCCTCCACAATTATTTCATATATTATTTGTGCCTTATCTAGTCCTCCCTGGGGAAGCACTCTATAGCCTTCGTTATCTATCATAACTGCATAGGGACGTATCCCCACCTCTATAGGCACAAAGGTATCCTTAGGCTCTGGCTGTGGTTCTGGTTCTTGTACAACTGGTGTTTCAGTGACTGGAGCTTCTTGTTCAGGAACATTAGATATTGCTTCTTTACTTTTTCCACAGGCGCAAAACAGCAATATAGGTATTATCAACCCAAGAAGCAGGATGATGATTCTTTTTTTCATGACACACCTCCATGGAAATAAACTGTAATTTATTTAATCATTTCATAATAAATAAATTCTACAAGTTTCTTTGTTTTCCTTCATGAAAAGAAAAAACCATTCATAGTTGGTTAATTTAACCAAGCACCTATGTAAAAGCACCTTTTTACTTCTGCTTACTAATAAAGAGGAAGGGTGACCCCTATGTCACCCTTCCCCCTATTTTTTTATATACTTTTCAAAACTGCTGCTGTACTCAATTTCTCCATTTTTCATTACCCACATGGCTTCTGCACCTTCCAGGCTTTCAATATATTTTTTTCCTTCTTCATAGGGCATAACATATAATGCTGTGGAGAGCACATCTGCCAGTCCTGAATCCCTGCAGAGAATTGTAACTGAGCGAAAATGTTCTGCTGGATAAAGTGTTTCAGGATCGATTATATGATTATACTCCTTTCCGTCTACTATATAATATCTTTCATAGTCTCCGCTGGTTACAAGGGATGAGTCGGTAACTCCTACAGTTAACAGGACTTTTTCCTCACTTTCCTCATCAGGATTCTGAACACCAAGGTTCCACTTTTCTCCTTCTCCATCCTTGCTGCCTATAGCCCTGATGTTTCCTCCTACGCTAAGGAGTCCTGAAGTAAAGCCATTTTCCATGGCCAATTGTGCTACCTGTTCTGTTGCATAACCCTTGGCAACTGCGCCTACATCAAGTCTTATATCCTTATCCTCAAGAAAGACTGTGCTGTTTTCCCTATCTATTATCATTTTATTAATATCTGTGTGTTTAGCTGCTTCTTTTAGTTTATCCATTGGTGGAAGAGCTGCATTTTCCTCATCATTAATACCAGCTTCTCTATAATCATGCCAGATACGGAGTACAGAACCCATGGCAACGTTCATCCTGCCATCGGTATTTTTGTACTGCTCCTGTGAAAAGGTAAGAAGGTCGATTATTTTTTTATCCACCTTAACAGGCTTGATCCCTGCATTGTCATTTATGGTTTTTATATTATTAATGCCTGGATAATCATTATAAATATCATAAGCATTATGATACTCCTGGAGGGTGTCATAAATAAGCTGGGAATGCTTTGCAAACTCTTCCTTGCTTTCTGAATAGCCAACTATTTTTGTAATCGTATCAAACAGCTCAAAGAATTGTGCTTCATATCTGGTCTTCTTGTTGCTGCAACCTGAAGCACTTATCATAATTGTAACCAACATCACTGTTGATATTATTTTCTTAAGCAAATTATTCACCTCTTTCTTAATTAATGAAATTGCATAATTTTAAAAATTATGCAATTTCATTAATTAAGAGGCAGTGAACTGCCTCTTATTTATACTATTGTGCGTAATTACTTGCTTTCTCAATTATTGACTGGAATGAGGAAACATGAACTGTAACTGATGAATTTAGATCAGTTCCTGATGGAACTCCCTCTGCAGTAAGTGCAATTCCCTTAACCTCATCAACAGTCTTGCCAACTACATATTTAGCAAAGGCATTTGCCTGTTCATTCCATTCCTTGCCAATCTTTGATTGCTTTTTCATTCCATAGGCATCTCCAAGCTCATTCTTAGTTGGAAGAGCTGCTGTAATATCAGATGTTATCTTTCCTGTTGTCGAAAAGTTAACATTTGCCTGTGAAGCATCTATAATGCTGCTTGTTATCTTTCCT
Organism: Clostridiales bacterium; assembly: GCA_029240935.1. Lineage (GTDB taxonomy): Bacteria > Bacillota > Clostridia > Clostridiales > Caloramatoraceae > JARDZI01. Next base: position 1,273 of record JARDZI010000315.1, on the reverse strand, counting down.
GAAGCATCAAAGGTTGAAGCTGTGTAGTAGGAATAAGCCTGTGCAAGACCATCCTTCTCTCCTGCATCTGTGGATTTAGCAATATCAGTGCTAACACCCAGGCCTAACTTATCTGCAGCCTTAGCTCCAAGGTCCTGTGCATTCTCAGCTGCCTTAGCAACTGTCGCTATGAAATCTCCTACATGTACTGTAACAGATGAAGCTAATTCAGCATCGGATGCTAATCCCTCAGCAGTAACTGCAATACCCTTTACTTCTGCAGCTGTTTTGCCAACAACATATTTAGCAAAAGCATCTGCCTGTTCATACCACTCTTTACCGATTTTTGAATTTGACTTCATTCCATATTCTTCTTTTAGTTCATTTTTTGTCTTGAATGTGCTCTTTACATCTGTAAGTAATTTTCCTTCCTTTGAGAAGTTGATTTTTGTCTGGGCAGCATCCAAAATAGCTTTTACAATTTTACCATCCTTATCTACTGTAACTGCAGCTATGATAGAATCAGCTTCAGCTAATCCATCCTTTTCTCCAGCATCAGCAGATTTTGCAACTGATGTAGTAACAGCAAGTCCTGTTTTTACAGTATCCTCTACTTTAGTATCTGGTGTTTTGCCTGTGTTAGTGTTTGTTGGAGTTTTTGAGCCGCAACCTGCAAGTAAAGCCATTGCAAGAACCATGCTCATAACTAGTGAAATTATTTTCTTCATTTAACTTCCCCCTTGTAATATTTATTATTTTTTATTTTTTATTTTAATCCAGCCTTTTAAAGTCTGGTAAAATAAATCTATGTAATTTAGAGATAGTAATTCCTGGGAATACGCTAAAATAACCTGCACCAACAACAACAATTTTCGTATTCATAGAACCCCACTATCTATTTTTTGAACTAAGCATATTTTATAAAATCGATGGCTATGAAAGCTCAAATTTACTTTGTCCAAAAATATAATCAGTCATTTCACCAATGTCATAAACAATTAAATTTTTATTTGATACCTAGATTAGTATATAACTATACAATCAATAATTCAACATAAAAACAGTTTTTTTGACAAAATTGTAACAAAGTTATTAATTTTTTATAGTAGATAATCAAAAAAACTACGAAATTATGGAAAACCCCATTATTTTAAAAATGTATGGAGTTTTCCTCTTTAGACGTACAGGAACTTGTAGTAAGATAATATTAGTCAGGCAGGATAAAGTCCAGCCCTCTTTTTTTTATGCTATAATTTATATGTAAATATAGTCTTTATCATATAAGGAGGGATCT
>JARDZI010000036.1 GCA_029240935.1 Clostridiales bacterium | reverse complement strand
ATATGTCTTTGCATGCAATAGTACTAAGTTTAAAGAAGATGTTGAGTTTATAAACGAAAAAACTTTTTATAAAAGTGAAAGGCATATACTTGTAAGGGACTTCAACCCAGATGATATATTTGATTTTATTGCTAGAAGAACTGGAGTAGAAAAGTATAGATTTCAATGGAAGCACCGCAAGGATGCTGTTAATTCCCGTGCCCTAGCAGCAATGTTAATGCGAAGTCTTTGCAATTATAGATGTGCTGACATTTGCAGATTGTTAGGCAATATAACCCAATCCAGAGTGTCAAAGCTTTGTAGTATTGGGTACAAACTAATGGACGAGGATAAAAGGTATAAAAATATACTTTATGAATTTATAAGGCAATATGCTGCTTAATGATTCTATCATTAAATTTAAAAAGGGAAATGAGTTAACCTTTTAAATTTGATATTAGGATGGACAAGCAGCATATTTTTTATAAGAATTCGGTAAAAAGCTCTAATTTTAACAACCTTTTTATTCTTTGTATTGATATAAAGGTATACTGCTTTTTTATTTTCCTTAATAAGACTAAAATGTGTATTTACCTTAAAATTGTTGTATATTTACACTTAAGTTGCTAACATCTTAGTTTTTTTAATCAGATATAAGAATTTTAAAAATATTCAAAAAATATAATGTGTTATCTTGTAAAGAAGTGACTTTCAAAATTGTACTGTACTATGTGACAAATAAAAAAAAGTGTTTACAAAAAGAGAAATATAAGGTAAAATTGGTATATTATAACAATTAGCGAACAAATTCAAAAATATATAATATAAAGATTAGACAGAGATAATAATTTTTATATTGGATAAGTATATTATCCTGTGAATCCATAATATAATATTTTTTTCCTTGAATAATCCACTATTACATCTTTTTAATGCATCATAAATCTATACAGAAATATAAGATATAGCAGACCATCTGCTCTTTTTTATTCTTAGAAGAAAATTTCTACAGTTGGAAGCTTGTGCATATGACTAGTAGTACTTTTTCTTTTATGTAATCTTTGATTAAAAGCTAATTTACTTACCTTTTGTATTAAATGCATTATTAACAACTCAGAAGGGTAGTAAAAAGCAATTTAAAATTAAACCTTTGAAAGGAGAAGTAAACATGAACAATTGTGATTTGGGAGGCAGAGAGAAAATCCGTAAGTTTCTAGGAAGATTTTTTAATATTGATTTAGTAAGTGAGCAGGATAATTTTTTTGAAAAAAGCTTTGTAAATTCATTGCTTTATATGCAGCTGGTAATGTTTATTGAAAACGATTTTCATATTACCATACTGCCTGAAGATTTGGATTTACAGAATTTTAATTCTATTAACAATATTATGAAATTTATCGAAAGCAAAAATAATGTTAAAGTGGGGTGAAAATATGTTTGAGGGAGATGTAGAAGTTCAAAAGGAGATAAGGCATTTTGTGGAAAATGTAATTAAACCAAGGGCTTCACAAGTGGACAAGGATGAGGAAGTACCTGACGAACTAATGGCAGAAATAAAAGAATCAGGATATCTGGGGGCTACAATAAGTAAAGAATATGGTGGTCTTGGATATACCAATAATGCCTTGTATGTATTGCATGAGGAAGCTGGTAAAGGATGTTCTTCCTTTAGAAGTTTACTGACAGTTCATGGAATGGTATCTGTTGCTATTGAAAGATGGGGAAATGAAGTTCAAAAGAACAAGTATTTACCGCTACTTGCAAAGGGGGATATGATAGCATGCTTTGCATTATCTGAACCACAAGCAGGTAGTGACATTTCTCAAATTCAAACATCAGCTGTAGCATATGATAACTATTATGTTATAAATGGTAATAAAAAATGGATTACCTTTGGACAGATTGCAGATTTATTTTTAGTTTTCGCTCTTTGTGATGGAAAGCCGTCAGCCTTATTGATTGATAGAGATACTGAAGGTTTTCAAATAAGTCCAATTAAAGGTTTTTTAGGAGCTAGAGGATCAATGATTGCTGAATTGAAGTTCGAAAACTGTAAAGTAGAAAAATGCCAGATAATTGGTATGGAAGGAATAGGACTAAGCCATATTGCTATGCACTCCTTAGATTATGGACGTTTCTCTGTTGCTTGCAGCTGTGTTGGTCTTTCACAGGCTTGCCTAGATGCAAGTTTAGAATATACAAAAGAGAGAAAGTGTTCAGGAAAAGAATTACGAAAGCATCAGCTAATTCAAAAGAAGATAACTCAAATGGCTGTAAATACAGAGGCTGCTAGACTACTATGTCAAAAAGCTGCTTGGTTAAAAGATAAAAAGGATCCAAATTCTATTATGGCCACCTGGTATGCAAAGTATTTTTCTGCTAAGACAGCAGTAATGGTAGCATCTGAAGCTGTACAGATACATGGTGCAAATGGGTGTATAAACAGCAATCCTGTTGAGAGATACTATCGTGATGCAAAAATAAACGAGATTATTGAAGGTAGTAATGAAATACATGAAAAACTGATTAGCGTAAATAGTTATATGGGAAATTGAGTCAAATGATAATTTTCAGGTATTCAACTGGAAATAGGGGAGGAATAGTATGGAAAAGATAGCTTTCATTTTTCCAGGACTGGGGTCACAGTTTGTAGGCATGGGTGAATCATTTTACAATGATTATGAAATTGTAAGACATACATATGAAGAGGCTAGTGATTTTGCTGGATTTGATGTTGCAGATTTATGTTTTCGAGGCATAGGATTAGAGCAAAATAGAATAGATAAAATGCAGTTTATAGTAGTAACAACTGGTGTAGCAATTGCTAGAGCGTTTTTGTATCAATATGGAATTACACCACAGTTCTGTGCAGGACATAGTGTAGGTGAGTATGCTGCCTTAGTATGCTCTGGTGCAGTAAAATTCTGTGATGCTATTGAAATACTTAAGGTAAGAGGAGAAATATTAAAAAAAGCTACTAAATTTGGTCAAATGTCAATTGTTGAGAAAATAGGAGCAGATGCAGTCAAGAAAATTATTCAGGAAAATAAGGATTTTGAAACTTATATAGCATGTTATAATTCACCTAATCAGTTAGCAATAAGTGGAACAGGTATTGAGTTGATAGAAGAAAAATTAATGAAGGAAAATGCTATGGTTACACCAATTATATATAGCCCACCTATACATAGCCCATTAATGAATGAATATAGAAAAGAGTTTTATGATTTTTTGAGCAGTATTAAATATCATTCTTTTAGAATACCAATAGTTTCCAATGTCACAGGAGATCCTTTTAGTGAGCCATCAATGATCCCCTACATTATGTCAGAACAATTGGTAAAACCTGTTCAGTGGAATAAAACAATGATTTGTTTTGAGAAATATGGCATTTCAATGGTTGTTGAAAATGGTCCTAAAAATTTGCTAACTTCGTTTTTTAATAATATAGAAACTAATATGAAGAAATACTGTTTTGGCATTAAAAAGGATCGGGAAGAAATAAGCAATTTGTTTTTGAATGATAAAAGTTTGCAAAAAGATAAAGTTAGATTCCTTGATAGATGTTTGGGAATTGCTGTAGCAACTCAGAATTTGAACGATAACCCCGAACAATTTCAAGCTGGAGTTGTTGATAGCTATAATAATATTAAAAAACTTTCAAAACAGGTTAATGATGCCAATAGAATGCCAGATATCAAAGAAATGCAGCAAGCAACACAATATTTAATTAGAATCATGGAAACAAAAAAGATACCTATAGATGAACAACATGATTGGCTCAAACAATTGTTTGATGAAACAAGTACATATTATCATTTGAGTGAATTTATATACTAGAATTTGGAGGTAGTAAGGTATGCTGTTATATTGTGTACCACATGCAGGTGCTTCAGCAATGAATTTTTTAAAATGGAAGCCTTTACTGGAAAAATCCGTATCACTGATTCCTTTAGAATTGGCTGGAAGAGGTAATAAACAAAATCAATCGGTTTATACAAATTTTTCTGAAGCTGTGTATGATATTTTTGAGGATTTCAAAAGAACATATCACGGACAACCCTTTGCACTATATGGACATAGTTTGGGTGGGTGGCTAGTTTATGAGTTGTATTATTACATTAAAAATATAATGAACGTACTTCCTAATCATATTTTTTTCTCTGGTATAAATCCACCTGATGTTGCTAAGGATGGAATTGAAGATATATTGATTCAAGATAATTTACTCACAAACATGATTAATGAATATCATGGAAATGAAATAGACTCTTTAGATTCTAAATTACTTAATTATTTCGAAAATATATTAATGAGCGACCTTATGTTAATTAAAAATTATCGTTATGAGAAGAAGCAAGAACTGATTATACCTCCTATTACAATTTTAAGTGGAATGTGTGATTCAAAAACAACCAATCAACAATTATTAAGATGGAAATCATTTGCAAGTAACAAATGTACCTTCTGCAAAATTGAGGGTAATCACTTTTTTCCATTTAATAATACAAGAGCAACATTAACAATATTGAATTCCATTCTACTTGATGCATAGGCTGTATTTTTATTAATTTTTCTTAGACGAATATATGACAAGCGTTATTAAGTAAGTTATAAATCTTATGAGAGGAAAGGAAGTTTATATGAGAACATTGAGAGATATTCTAATCAATTTAAAGGATAAAGTGGATGATGGAATCACAATTGTAAAGGGGTATAATGATAAATCCTTTATATCCTATAAAGAATTATATACTCAATCCTCTTTACGCTTAAATCAATTAATTAGATTAGGTGTACATCCTAAACAGGAGCTTATTATTATCTTTGAGGACCTGGAAAGTTTTATTTACCTATTTTGGGCTTGTATATTAGGTGGTATTATTCCTTTACCAGTTAGCTCGGAATTAAATAACACAGAAAAAATCACCAATATTTTATCATATTGTGCAAATCCATTTGTGTTTTGTAATAAAAAATCAGTAGTTGAGGAACTGCAAAAAAGTTTACCTATAGACATAGTGTTGTCTTATGAGGAGTTAGATAAATTAGAACACTATAATGATGAAATGCAAACTTTTGAATACTCAGGAGATGAAAATGATATTGCTTTTATTCAATTCTCTTCAGGCTCTACAAGTACACCTAAAGGGGTAAAGTTAACCAACAGCAATATTTTAGGTAATATAAGGTCTATATTGAAACAACGAAATGTAACAGGTGAAGATAAATTTTTAAGTTGGTTACCATTAACTCATAATATGGGGATTATTTTCTACCATATAACTCCAATGTTTTTAGGGTCAAGCCATATGTTAATGCCAACCTCTACATTTATATTGCATCCGTTATTGTGGATGCAGATTGCTAGTGAATATAAGATTACAGTAACAGGATCATCAAATTTTGGTATTAACTATTTATTAAGCAGATTGAGCTCTACAGAAGAAGTAGATTGGAATTTAGTACATTTAAAACATATAATGCTTGGAGCTGAGAAGATTTCCATTGACTTATGTAACAACTTCATAAGTAAGCTAAGAAAAAGCAATTTAAAAAGAAGTGTAATATCACCTGGGTACGGGTTAGCTGAGGCTACATTATGTGTGACCCTTACTAGAGATAACAGCCTATATAATGCACTTATTTTAGATAGGAACTACTTATCTATTGGAGATGAGGTAAGGCTTACAGATGAAAGTAATAGTTCTAACACTAAAATAACATCTGTTGGACAAGCTCTTGAGAACATTTCTATAGGAGTTGTAGATCAAGAAAAGAATATATTACAAGAGGGCTTTATTGGCATAATATTGGTAAAAGGAAGCAGTGTTACATCAGGATATTATAATAATTCTAAGCTTACGGATGAAGTGATAGATAAAGATGGCTGGTTGAATACTGGTGATATTGGATTTATATACAATAATGAACTTTATATAACAGGAAGATATAAGGATGTTATTTCTTATAATGGTAAGAGCTACTTTAGTAACGATTTAGAAGAGTTTATTGTAAAAAGAGAATTAGCTGAATGGAATGAAGTTATAGTGGTTGGACTTAGATCTAATGATTCACAAGTTAATGATTACCTGGTTTGTTTTCTCAAATATGGAAATAAAGATTTAGGTGAATTTTGTGAAAGAGCTATCGAGATAAGGAAAATGATATCTGCATATATTGGAGTTACTATTGATGATTTTGTTCCAGTGGATGAAATACCTAAAACGGCTAGTGGAAAAGTCAAGAGGTATGACTTAAAAAATCGTTACATTAATAAAGAGTGGAGTAATATAATTTCCAAAATAAAACTACTATGTGAAAAAGAAGAACAGAAGTTAGAATCACAGCAATATAAAGAAGAAAATGCCATAGAAAGGTTGATTGCCAATTGTTTTGAAGATATTTTAGGGATTAATGTAGATTTAGATGAAAATCTTGCTGATTATAGTTTGAATTCTCTTTCAATAGTAAAAATTTATGAACAGATTAATCAAATATTTCCACAGTTAATTTCCGTTGCAGATTTGTATGAATACTCAACTGTGAACTTATTGTCAGACTATATAAGAGAAAGACAATGTATATAAATATAAATAATTAATACTAATGACCTTTGATGATTTTCCAGAGAGGGGAATTTGAATGAGTGAGAATAATAGTCTTAATGAAATAAAGTCCTTATGCGACTTCGAAAAACCAATAAATATGAATAATACATCTCATGATATTGCAGTGATTGGTGTAGGACTTAAATTTTCCGCTTGCGATAACATGGAAGAATATTGGCAAGTATTAAATAATAGTATTAACTGCGTTTCAGAATTTAAAGAAAAAAGAAGACAACAGGTTGAGGAATATGGGAGTAATTTCGCTTTTAAATCAGGAATTACAAAGTTTCTACCAGGATCTTATGTTGAAACTATTGATGAATTTGATCATGATTATTTTAAGATTACTCCAAGAGAAGCTTCCTTGATGGATCCTGCTCAAAGACTTTTTTTGCAAACTGTTATAAAAACTTTTGAGGATGCAGGATATAGTGCTAATATGTTAAAAAAATCGAGAACTGGAGTTTTTGTAGGATATACTTCATGCTCTTTTAAAGATAACTATGCCACAGATATTGTTTTAACAAATCCTGATTTGATTTCATATTCTTTAGTTGGAAACATGACACCAATAATACCTTCAAGGGTTTCTCATCTTCTTGACTTAAAGGGACCTACTATGGTAATTGATACTGCTTGCTCTTCATCATTAATTTCTATACATGAAGCGTGTCAAAGTATAATAAGTGGGACTTGTGATATGGCAATCGCAGGTGGAATTAAAATACATCTTCTTCCTATTGAAAGTGAATATTTTAGATTGGGAATCGAATCAAGTGATGGAATGACTAGAGCTTTTGACTCAATGGCAGATGGCTCGGGTATTGGTGAAGGCATAGCAACTGTTTTACTAAAACCATTAAAACAAGCAGAAGAAGATATGGATCATATATATGCAGTAATTAAGGGCTCAGCAGTTAATGGTGATGGTACAGCATTAGGGTTAACAGCACCAAATCCTGGAGCACAAACACAGGTTATTTTAGATGCTTGGAAACATTCTAATGTTAGCCCTGAAAAGATAGATTACATTGAGACCCATGGAACAGCAACGGTCCTTGGAGACCCTATAGAGATACAAGGACTAGATAGAGCATTCCAAAAGTTTACTAAAAGGAAGCAGTTTTGCGCACTAGGTTCTGTAAAGACCAATCTCGGTCATTTATTTGAGTGTGCGGGAATGGCATCTTTTATTAAGGTATTATTAGCCATTCAGAAAGGGACAATTCCGCCAACTTTAAATTTTTCTGTTCCAAATGATAAAATTGATTTTTTAAATACACCATTTTTTATTAATACTAAAAAGAAGGCATGGCATACTGGTGATGCCAATTTGAGAGTGGCTGGGTTAAGTGCTTTTGGTCTAAGTGGAACAAATTGTCATATGGTTCTTTCGGGATATGAAAGAAAGCAAAAAAAATCCATGTATTCTGATAATGGAATAAACTCACAAAGCTGCCTGCTAACAATATCAGCAAAATCTCCCTATAGTTTGCATAAGCTTGTTAGTCTTTATTATGAGTATGTTAAAAATAACTATGCTGAAATTGATATACATCAGTTTTGTTATCAAGCTAACCTATATAGAGATGCTATGAAACATAGGATTTCTATAGTAGGTAAGGATAAGAAAGATTTATTACAACAGTTGAAAATAATTATGGAAGAACAATCAAATTCTGAGCAAACTTTTATGGTGAAGGAGAAAGGTCAATATTTTAGTACTCCGGAACAATTAGTAGATAAATCAGAACTGATAAAGCTAAAAAGCAGTTTAACTAAGAAAATTGACAGTATACTTAAAAGCTCAATAGGGCTTACAGATACTGATTTAAAAGATATAAGTGAATGTTTTACAAATGGGGGCACAATTAACTGGAATTTATTTTACTCTAATGCTAAGTATAAAAAACTGTCACTTCCATCTTACCCCTTTGTGCCATATCATCATTGGCTTCCAGTAAAGGAAGTGGAAGAAAATAATATGTATTATCAAAAGACTTGGGTTTCTAAGGATATAGTAAGTAAAGGTGACTGTGCTGGACAAATATTAGTTATAGATCCTTACCACTCTTTATCTAAAGATTTCTATAATCAACTTGCAAGTCATTGTGAAAAAATTATAAAAACTGATATTGGGAATGAGGTTAGCAAAGGATTTGACTATTGTTTATCTTCTGCGGGAGATTATACAGAGATTTTTAAAAAATATAATAATATTGATAGGGTTTTGTTGGCATGTTCACTTAGCTTTACAAATGAAAGGGATTCATCAATAGATTTTAATGAAATTTTAAATAAAGGACTTTATGTTCTTTTAGATTTATACAAGAATCTACCTAAAAACTATAACATAAAGATTTCTGTGTTATCAGACTATGCTTATGAGGTTGATAATAGTGAAGAATGTCTTAAACCTGAAAATGCACTTTTATATGGCTTCGGAAAGTGTATGAAGCGAGAAAGTAAAGCCATTAAGTTTTCGTTTATTGATATAGATAAGCATACAGATAATCAAATTATTGTAAATGAAATTCTATCTAATGATGCTGCTGAAATCATTGTATATAGGAATTCCCAGCGTTTCATAGAGGGAATTACTGAAATTGATATTAAAAAATATAAGAGATCAGAACAGTATAGTGTTCGTGATGAGGGTGTATATCTTATTACTGGTGGTTTGGGTGGTATAGGCTTTGAAGCTGCCAAATTACTTTGTCAAAAGGGGAAGAATATTAGGCTAGTCCTGCTTAATCGTACTATTTTACCCGAACGAAGCCAATGGAATAGTTTAAATAAGAATTCTATTGAAGCTAGTACAATAGAAAAAATTAAAAGATTACATGAACTAGAAAATATGGCTGGCAGTGTTGAATATTATTCCTGTGATGTATCAAACAGACAGCAGGTTCAAAATGTGATTGATAAGACTATACAAAAGCACGGTAAAATCAATGGAATTATTCATGGAGCAGGTGTTGGAGGAGGGTCCACCATAGCAAGTCTAACAAAAGAAGAGCTATTCAACACAATTGCTTCAAAAACATTTGGTACATGGACCCTTGAATTTTGCACTAGGAAATATGAAATAGACTTCTTTATTATGTTTTCTTCTATTGCTACAGTATTTAGTGGCATAAATCTGTCAGCTTATATAGCGGCTAACTCCTATTTAGATGCTTTTAGTACTTATTATAATAGGTACCGAAGTGGACAAGCTACAACTATTAATTGGGCAACATGGTCACAAACAGGAATGTCAGTTCAACATGATTTTACTATAGATACTCTGTTTAAAACACTTAAAACATCTAATGGAGTTCAAGCTCTTAGTAGTATTTTAGGAACCTCCTTAGCAAATGTTATAGCCGGAGAATTAAACATAAAAAGTAAGATTATATTGATGTTAAAAAATTATCCTATACAACTATCAGATGATATTTCTAAAAAGATAAAAGAACTATCAGAAGAGGAAAAGGGTAAAAATACACTTATATCTTCTTCAATGGAAAAAGAAATAAGAATTAGGGGAGGGGGTAATTATACAGAAATTGAGAAGCAAATAGGGAAAATATGTTGTGAAATTTTAGGCTATAACGAAATTGGAGTGAATGAGAGTTTTTTTGAATTAGGTGCAGACTCTATTACTATAAACCATATTTATAATAAATTAAATGAAGCTTATCCATCAATGCTAGATGTTACAGATATGTTTTCACATCCGAGTATTGCACAGTTAACTCAGTTTCTAGCATCCAAAGAAAATATTGATCTGAGAAATGAAGAAAGCAATAAAATAGAAAATGAAATTCAACAAAATCATAATGAAAAATCCAATAATACACATAAGGATATTGCTGTGATTGGGGTGGGTCTCAATTTTCCTTGTGCCAACTCTTTAGAAGATTATTGGAACATTTTAATAAATGGTATTGATACAGTTAGAAGTATACCCACTACAAGAAGTTATGACATGAAGAATCACTACAGAAGTTTAGGGATGGAAGAAGAGAAAATCAAATTCAGAAGGTGTTCCTACCTAGATCAAATAAATGAATTTGACTTTGAACTTTTTAAGATTTCTCCCCATGATGCTCAGCTTATGGATCCAGTTGCACGATTATTTTTGCAGTGTTCATGGAGTGCCATTGAAGATTCGGGGTACGGTGGAGATATGTTAGAAGAAAGTAAGACAGGTATTTTCCTTGGATATTCAGGGAATATTGCCAATTCATACAGTAGATTGATGTATGAATCAGACATGAAGCTTTTTGCAGAATCCCTAGCAATAAATCAAGTTAGTATGGCAGCTAGTAGAATAGCTTATGTAAAAAACTTAAGGGGACCTAGCTTAGTTATTGATACTGCATGTTCATCATCTCTGGTAGCAATTCACACTGCTTGTCAGCAGATAAGAAGTGGTGAATGTGACATGGCATTGGCTGGAGGAGCATCTCTTTTCATGATGCCATTAGAAAGCGAATTAGGAGTTGGATATGAATCTCCTGAAAACAAAACTCGTTCTTTCGCAAAGGGTGCTGAGGGCTCTGCATTAGGAGAGGGTGTAGGAGTTGTTTTACTAAAATCCCTGGATGCTGCCCTTGAGGACAAAGATAACATATATGGAGTTATAAAAGGCAGCGCAATAAATCAGGATGGCAGTTCAGCTGGTATTGCTGCCCCTAATTATCTTGCACAATCTGAAGTTATTCAAAAAGCCTGGGAGAGTTCTGAAATAGACCCTATATCTATTAGTTATATTGAGGCACATGGTACAGGTACACATCTTGGGGATACTCTAGAAGTAAAAGGGATTGAGCATGCCTTTGAACAATATACTGATAAAAAGCAGTTTTGTGCTGTTGGAACAGTTAAATCAAACCTGGGGCACTTAAATGAAGCAGCTGGTATGACTGGACTAATTAAGCTGTTATTAATGCTAAAGCATAGACAAATACCACCAACTCTTCACTTTATTCAACCTAATGAAAATATTGATTTTTGTAATTCCAGCTTATATATATCAACAAAAAAACAAGATTGGATAACAACAAAGGGCCCATTGAGAGCTGGTATTAGTGCCTTCGGTATGAGTGGAACAAATTGCCATATAGTGGTGGAAGAACCACCTGCCACTATAAGGGAGCTATTGCCAGATATAGATTTTCAACCATTATTGCTTTCTGCAAAAAGCATGGAAAGTTTAAAATCTATGGGATGGGATTTGCTTTATTACTTGTTTGAAAAAAAGGATTCTATAACAGTAGAACAGATTTGTTCTATTATGTGTAGGGGACGTTCTCATTATAAGTATCGTATGGCAATATTAGTTTCTAGTATGGAGGATTTGATAAATAAACTGCAGTTTACAACCTGTAATACTATAGAAAATATTAATAAAGAATGGTTTTTCTATGGAAGTCATCATATTGTACCTGAAAATAAGAAAAACCGAGATAATGGGGATATTACAACTTTTGAAAAAAAGGCTCTTACACATCAAGCAAAGGAATTAATAAATCAGATGGGGGACATTAAGCATTTTGGAAAAATAATGTGGGAGCAATTACTCAACCTTTATATAAAAGGTTCTGAAGTACCTTGGGGAAACCTTTACAGAAATAATATCCAAAAGATTCATCTTCCAACTTATTCCTTTGTAAAAAACCATGTTTGGATAGATTATAAAAATGATTGCAGCAATGGACCTGAGGGGCTATTCCATATAAAAAGATGGGAGAAAGAAACTTTAGTAGTCAATAATATCAATAGAGAAAAAAAAGTAGAAACGGTTTTAATTTTTCATCATCCTTCAGAGAATTTTACAATAATAGCTTCTTCACTTAAAGAACATAATGTGAAAGTGATTGAAGTGTTTTATAAGGAAGGATATGAAAAAAATGAATCCCAATTTTTCATGGATTGCACACAGGATTCTATGAATAGGCTTTTCAAAGAATTAAAGGTTTATGAAATTGATGTGATTCTGTTTACACATGCAGTGTATAGAGGAACAGTTGAAAATACTGAACAATTGAAGCAAAGAATAGAATTAGGATTTTATCATGCTATTTCAGTTGTCAAAGGGTTTGCAAAAGCCCATCTTAAAAATAGTATCGAACTTGTTTTTCTCTGTAGAAATGCTTTTTCCATTAGTGGAGATGAAGTCGATTTACAACCTGAGTCAGCTACTGTGATTGGTCTTGGAAAAGCAATTGAACAGGAGTTCCCTAATATATTATGTAGAGCAATAGATATTGGTGATGCTTGGAATACTGATCAAATACTAAATGAACTATTGTATTCTGATAGAAAACCCTATCTTATTGGATTAAGAGGGGGAGAAAGGTTCGTAGAGGTTCTTGATGAGGTTGTTTTAAATCAAGCTAAGGAAATCATTAGAAGAGATGGTAATTATCTTATAACTGGGGGGAATTCCGGAATTGGTTTAGAAACAGCGAAATTTTTATCTGAAAAGGGCTGCCAGAATATTATACTTTTAAGTCGCTCTAAATTTCCAAAGGAAGAGGAATGGGATTCTATTGCATCTAAAGACAAAGATTTTTCCAATAAGCTAAGAAAATTGAGGGAGATTCAAGAAAAGGGCAGTAGGCTGTACTTTTATTCAGGAGATGTTAGTGACCAAGTAGGTATGACAGAAATAATTAATGACATAAGAAAAACAATTGGAAAACTAAATGGAATTTTTCACTCAGCAGGAATTACAGGTGCAGGTTTTATTTTAAGAAAAGAAAGGGATAACTTTCAAACAATTTTAAATCCAAAGGTAAATGGAACATGGGTTTTAGACCAGGTAACAAAGGCCGATTCACTTGACTTTATGATGTTGTATTCTTCAGGGGTCACCTATACTGGAGAAGCTGGTCAAAGTGATTATATAGCTGCAAATTCATATTTGGATGCATATGTGGACTACAGAAACAACCAGGGGAGAAAAACCTTCGCTATCAATTGGGTATCCTGGAAGGAAACAGGTATGTCAGTCCGTTATGGAATTAACTTTGATGACATAACAAAAGTTTTACCTACAAAGCATGGGATTTATGGACTTAATTCAGTTTTAATGGGTGAGAAACCAAGGGTTATGGTTGGCCAATATAACTTAAGCCAAAACTCCTTAAACATTATTTTAAATGGTCGATATCGTATAGCCCAAAGATTTAGAGAAGAATTACTAGCTGAACAGTATAAAATAGGTCAGGATAAAAAGGGTTCTACTTCAGCTAGCAGTGCACCTTTAGAAAATATACAGGTGAGTGATAAAAAACTTATTATAATGCCACACTCAGATATTTCTAAAGCAAATAATGGTAATTTTACACATAATGTGAAGTTGTTGGGAAAAAATGAAAACACATATAGTCAAGTTGAAGAAAAATTAGGGAATATATACAGCATGATTTTGGGTTTTAAAGAAATTGATGTTTATGACAACTTTTTTGAAATAGGTGGAGATTCTATTATGTTAACAAAAATGCATCAACGAATTGACAATGAATATCCTGGCATAGTAACAAGTGCAGACCTGTTTGAATTTACATCTATTTCTAGTTTGGCACAGTATATACAAATGCAAACGGAACAGCATAAAAACATAACTAATATAATGAACAGCCCACCTGAGATATTTTTTACTGATTCCAAGACTGGTAACTCAGTCCCAACCTATGAATTGAGTTCTGCACAAAAGAGAATATACATAGAATCAAAACTCCATCGTAATAAAACATTATATAATAATCCCTTTGCCTTTGAACTAGAAGTGCCAATAGGAATTAATAAATTAAAGGGTTGTTTGCAACAGATAGCTATGAGGCATGAATCTCTAAGAACAGTGTTTATGCTATGTGATAAGGCTTTACGGCAAGTTATTTATGATGATGTGAATGTATATATAAAGAATATTGAAGCTGCTTCATTAGAAGAGGTTGATTTCCCGGACTTACTTACAGAGTTTGATTTATCAAAGCTTCCTTTGTTTCAGGTTACTGCTATTAATTACAGTGGGGGTAAACAAATTATTCTTTTTGATCTCCATCATATTATAGCAGACGGATTTTCTTCTAGCATTTTAGTACGTGATATAGGGGAGTTGTTACAGGGGAGATCTCTTTCTAAGCTTCCATATCAGTATAGACACTATGTGCAATATCAAGTGGAGCAAATGAGCTTACCAACCTTTATAAATATGCAGGCTTATTGGGCTCAAAGATTAGAAAATTATCATTCAAAGGTTTATGTAGCATACGATTATGAACAGGGTAATAAAGTAAGAGCTGATGGCAGCACAATATGCAGGGAAATGGATAATAAAATGGAAGCAAAACTGATACTTGAAGCTAAAAAGGGGGAAACTACAATATTTTCACAGCTTTTAATAGATTTATATCTGTTATTGTATTTCTTAAGCAAGGAAAAGGATATTGTGGTGGGAGTACCAGTGTTAGGAAGAGATAATGCTAACCTCATGGAGATTGTAGGCATGTTTGTTAATACACTTCCTATGAGAACAGTGATTAATGATGAAATGAGACTTTCATCCTTTGTAAAAATGGTATCTCAACAGATTTTATCAGACATAAAAAATCAATCCTATCCCTATGACAAAATGGTTGAAATGAAAAGAAAGCATGGAGAGGATACTAATCTATTTTCTATAATGTTTGAATATGAAAATGAGTCTATGAATTTACACGATGCATCAGAAAACAAGGGTAAAAGTTATGTTATTCCATTAAAAAATTCTAAATATGATATAAGTGTTACCATATGCAAAAAAAATGAGAAGCTTTTAACTAGATTAGATTATAGAACCACTCTTTATTCAAATGAAAGTATGTCCAGGCTTCTTGAACAATATTACAAGCTAATGGAAGAGTATAGCTGGGATAAATGGAAGAATATATCTCTAGGAGAGATAGGAGAATTAATAGGATTTTAATAATAAAAATAATATAAAAATCCTACATGGAATAGGAGGTTAAAAAGAATGGTAGAAATTAATCAATTTGATTTACTTTCCACATTTTTTTCTGAAAAACTAAAATGTGAAAAAAGTGAATTGACAGAAGACACAGATTTAACATTATTTGAGGGTTATAACTCTATGCTAGTAGTTGAACTCATCCTGTATATTGAAGAAAACATACACATTGAAATACCTGATGAGTATTTTGGTCTTGAAAATTACGGCACAATTGGAAGCATAATTAATGTTCTTAACAAAATCAAATAGTATGGTAAGGAGTGGCATTATGAAAAATGGATATTATTTATCAGCCTATATTGACATATCCTATCTGGGAAATCTTTATATGACTGGGCATAGACATGATAATTGTATGGCATTATGGTACCTGAAGGATAGGAAGGTTAAACTTGTTCATTACTGGGAGTTGGAACGTCAAACGGGAATGAAACAGCAACGTGTTGCATTCTATGATGTGAAACATTTTAAAGCAATAGCTAATACTTTATTACAACCATATAGCATTACTTTAGATGATATACAAGAAATTTGGGGTGTGCCAGAATTAAACAGCAGCGACCACTACTTGTCAAAGCATAAATTTCCAGATATTGCTTACCATGGTATGAGCCATCTAGCTTCTAGTTTATTTATGGATATGGATAAATTCAGAAGTGAAAAGATAGTTACTTTAGCAGTTGATGGTGGTACAGATACTACTGTGAATGCCTATGATAAAAACGGAGTAAGCGAAAGAGATAAAATGGAGTTTATTAGTAGTTATTCTGAAAATGGTGAAATACTGGGTACATTCAGAGCCTTTAGCCCTGCTGTAGTTTGGGGAGCAGTAAGTGTATATTATGGCATGCAGGAAGGAAGTTTAATGGCTCTAGCATCTGCATCGAGAAGTGAAGCCTATATTCAACCTGAAGACTTTCTGTTTCAACGGAATTTTGCATTAGATATAAATAATGGAACCCAAATAGTTAAATTGATAAAAGAAATAGAGAGCTTGACAGAGGCAGATGCAGGAGTTAAATTCAATTATTTTGATCCACGGTTTAGTGAAAAGGATAATAAAATAAGTATGGTGATGAAGATTATTCAAAGCATGTCTGAAAGGATTATGAAAAGAATAGTAGATGAGGCAATTGAAAGATATAATATAGATCCAAAAGAAACATACCTTGCTATGTCAGGTGGATTTGCTCTTAATTGCCCATGTAATACATACCTTTTAGAGAGTTATAATTTTAAAGGTTTTATTGCACCGCCATGCGTAAGTGATAGTGGAATGGCTTTAGGAATTGGTTTGTACTCCTTTTACAATGAGTTAGGAAACACTTTTGATTTTAAGTTTGAGAATGCTTATTATGGCGATGAAGACAATATTGAAGAATTCTTAGAAAGAAAAGAATATATGGATTATATACAGAATGTTAGCAACTTTGATGAGGGTCAGGCCATTGCAGATATGGAGGAAGGACCCATTATATGGTTTAATGGTAGAGCTGAAATTGGACCTCGAGCTCTTGGAGCAAGAAGTATTTTAGGAGATCCAAGAAAAGCAGAAACGAAG
>JARDZI010000314.1 GCA_029240935.1 Clostridiales bacterium | reverse complement strand
AAACAATACCGGTTCAAAAGCTGTTTCTGCCGTTCTAAAAGACATACTTACCATAAAAATTAGCGGGAGCATCCAAATAAATGCTACAATCGATAACACTAATATCCAGAGCCATTGTAATTTTTTTCCGTTATCTTTCATTTTTTTGCTCCTCCTTTTCCAATAAAGTTTCCAGAACCAAGTGCTAAAACCTGAACAACTGTTAAAATTAGAGCAATAATAAGAATTATTACTGAAATCGCAGATGCATAACCCATCTGTTGTACCTTAAAGCCCATACGGAAAATATATGTTCCAGGCATTTCAGATGCAGAATTCGGTCCGCCATTTGTCATATTGTATACCAGAGCGAAGGTTTGCAGAGATCCAATAATTCCTAACATTACTAGAGACTTATGAACACCTGACAGCATTGGCAGGAAAATGTTTGCTATCTTCCTAAACCCATTAGCTCCATCTATTTCTGCAGCCTCTTTTATTTCTTCAGGTATTTGAGAAATACCCGCAATGTACAAAAGCATTGACCATCCAGTCCATTCCCATATATTTACTACTATTATTGCAAAAATTGCAGTATTAACATTGCCTAGCCAATCCAGAGGACCTTTTACACCAAAATCATATATTATGTTTGTGATTAGACCCTGATAGGGAGAAAACATATTCTTAAACACTATTGCAATAACAACTATCGACGTAACGACAGGTATAAAATATAGGGTCCTGAAAAAAGATTTGAACTTAGTTAAATTCTCTTCTATTATATATGCTAATATAAAACCAACAACAGCCTGAATTGTTATAGTTATCAATATCCAATATAAACTGTTTTTTAACGTAACTCCGAATACTCCATCTTGAAACAACTTTATATAGTTATTAAATCCTACATACTTCATATTCGAAAGTGTAGACCAGCTAAAGAGGCTTCCATAGCAGATAAAAAGAATTGGGTATGCAATAAATACAGCAAAGAAAATAATAGCAGGTGTAATAAATATATATCCTGCTCTTCTAGACTGTTTTATTCTGTTCTGTGTTTTCATCTTAATCCTCCTTTTCATACTAATTTAATTATAATGTCAGCTTTTTTGAGTTTTTAAATTTATGAGGTCAGATTACAATTGCCTCTGACCCCACAATTGATTAATATGAAACTATTTTGCCAAAACTTCATCCTGTACTTTTTGTACGTTGTCTAATGCCTTTGCTGGAGTTAATTGTCCTGCAGCTACACCTGACAAAGCATTCTGAAGTGCATTTTCAATTTCAGGAGAACCAATTCTCTGGTTTTTAGCTGAATCCAATAATGAAGCAGCTGCGTTAACCTGATCTTTTATAACTTGTGGAAGATTACCCTGTGGTTCAATTCCTTTAAATGCAGGAAGGTTATTCAGATCGTTGATTGCTTGTTGTATACCTTCGCCTGCTGCAAATGATTCCAATACTTTCCAAGCAACATCAGGGTTCTTACAGTCTTTGCTTATACCATATCCGAAGTCAACACCACCGATTGCAGGAGAAGCATTTCCGCCATCTTCATATGCAGGTAGGAGGAAGTTACCAAATACCCAATCCTTAACATTAGGAGCTGGATTTTCAGCAGTAAATTCCTGAGTCCACCATGAACCTAGAGCCATCATGCCAACCTTACCGGATATAAATAAGTTAACTCCATCTGGATAAGCGTTGTTTGAGAGTGCTCCAGCCTGCATGATACCTGATTTATACATATCCTGGTATGCTTCAAGAGCTTTTACAAGGTTTGGTGTATTCCACTTTCCGCTTCCGTCCTGAGCTTTATAGAAGTCATCACCAAATTGATTAGCAAGCATCAGGAACATATTAACGTGCTGCCATCCATCTGCACCACCGAAATAAAGCGGAGCATAACCCTTATCAGTCAATTTCTTTGATGCATCCTTGAGCTCTGCCCAAGTAGTAGGAACCTTTGCTCCTGCTTCTTCAAATAACTTTTTATTATACCATATATTGATTATCTGTGATTCGATTGGAAGCATATATGCTCCATTGTCACCCTTAGGATTTCCAAGTCTTATTTGATCTGCATTGATCTTGTAGATTTTGTCTTCCCATTTATCTCCCCATGATTTTGTAGCATAAGGAGTTAAATCTGTAAGGTAATCTCTGTATTGCTGTGTTAATGAACCGGGCTGCAATCCAACAATGTCAGCCATTGTATTTGAAGCAGATGCTGCTGCTAATGCTGCTAAGTACTCAGGGTTGTAGTTATAATTTGTGTAGTTGATCTTAATATTAGGATTTGCAGTTTCAAAAGCTGAAATCATTTTTTCAGCTGTCCTAGGAATTGGAGACCAAGTCCATAGGCTGATTTCTGTTTTTTCTGCCGATGCAATTGAGCTAGCTGCTGCAGTTGAAGCTGCTGCTGAAGAAGTTGCTGCTGAATCCTTTGATGATGATCCACACGCAGCAAATGTTGGTACAAGTAGAGCGATTGATAATGCAAATGCTAGTACTTTGTTTCTTTTCATAACAATTCCTCCTTGGATATATATAGGTTTATATACTACTCGTTATCGAGTAAGTAGCAGGTTTATTTTGCCAAAAACATCTCAACTTCAGAATCTTCGAGGTCAACAATCTTGCCTACCTGTTCTGCATAATAAAGTACTTTGGCAATTGCTTCGGCAGCTTCCACTTTATTCATTGCATCATAAACATCTTTACCTACTGTAATTACACCATGGTTTCCTAATAATACAATGTCATTTTTCTTTACATATTCTCTTGCAACATCAAATATTTCATCTGTTCCAGGTCTACCATATGGTGCACAGGGAATTTTTTTAAAATTACCTATCATCTCAGGATAAGCCTTTGATTCAATAGATTTATTACATAATGAATATGCTGTAAGCATTGTTGGGTGACAATGAATAACACCTGAAACATCAGGACGAGTTTGATAAGCATTTGTATGCAGCAACATTTCTGAGGATGCAGGATATAGACCACCCACCTGTTTCATTGTGTCTTCCTCAAAAACAGCAATCATTTCTTCTGTTAAGAACGCCTTGTTTTTACCAGTAGGGGTAATATATATATATCCTCCTCTCTTAATAGAGACGTTACCTTCATAAGCATTAACCAAATTCCTCTGGTCAAGCCTTCGGCAAACCTCTAATACTTCTTTTATTGCTTTAATTTCCATGACTTTTTGTCCTCCTAGTTATTGTTTATATAGTTACGTTTAATTATCAAACGCAAATGTCCTTATCAATTACAAATTGCAAAGCACTATTCCAATCCTTTATTTTGTCTGGATTATAATTATCCATTTTGAAAGAATTATTTGATATTTCTCTCAGCTGTTCAAGACTGTCTGCGTAGCCATTTGCATAAACCTGAGCTAGTGCATTCCCGGCTATGGTAGCATATGGTATCCCAGCCTTTAGCGGTGTAGCCAGTGCATCACAAATCAGCTGATTAAGCAATTTATTTCGGGAACCACCACTAATAACAAATATCTCATTAAAGCTTTTATCCATAGCCCTTTTTAAATCTTCAAAAGTCTTTTTAACTTTTAATGCAATGCTTTCGTAAGCACATCTAATATATTCACCATGTGACTTTAATGCGGGTTGATTTGTCTTTACAAGATAATCATCAATTTTTCTCTGCATATCACCTGCTGTATTTAATATTGCATCATCCAGATTTAGGTAAGATGAATTAGTAACTGCTGATGCCATTTCATTAATCTCGTCAAAGCTATATTCAATACCTTCACATTTCCATTGTGCTCTTAGCTCATTTATTATCCAAAAAGCTGCAAAGTCGCGATAGATTATCTTTTTTCTCATCAGGCCGCCTGTATTTTTAAAACCACCATTATAAAACAAATCACTCAGACCTGTTGTATCACTTTCAGTACCCATGCTTATATTAGTTCCCATGCTTATATATATCTTATCTTCTCCAAATCCAGGTACTGCTGCTACAGCAGATGCACTGTCATGCTCCGCTACTGCTACAATTTTTGCATTTTTTATTCCAGTTTCATAACTTATTTTCTCAGTGATATTTCCTTTAATAGTTCCAGCATCCACTATTTTAGTAAACAGCCTTTTAGGTATATTAAATTTATCAAAA
>JARDZI010000035.1 GCA_029240935.1 Clostridiales bacterium | reverse complement strand
ATGGAAGTGTATATTTTATGTGCTATTTGGTATACTAATAATAGTTCTAATTTTAGGCTAATTATTTTAAGGAGGATAACACATGAATTTCATTGAACCAAAGAATAAACATGGTCAAAAGGTAGAATGGGTAATCTCTGAACATTCAAGAGCCATTGCACGATACTATGCTGAATATACTGGCTATAGTGAGGAAGAAATTGTAGATATATTTTTAAAGAATATTCTTGATGATAGTAATTTTCTTGATTGGATACATAGCAAAAGGAACAAAAGACGTGTTTCTGCCAAACTATTTCCAAATCAAAATATAGAAGATGAACAACATGGCTAAACTAAAACGTCTTATTGTGAAAGAAGATACTTTAGTAAAGATAATACCACCTATTTCAAAAGAAGATATTGAAAACAGGGACAAAGATTATCCTACTTTATCTCCTGTCGCTTTTGCTAAAAAATATAGGAACACATTGTTTAAGCCAGTTACTATATCTATAAATGACACAATTCATAATATACAACTAAACTATTGTGATAATCCCTTTTGTAAGTCGTTAGGAGAACCACAAGTTAGATTTAATAGCGTAAAAAATAAACCATTCAGATATAAGTTAGCAGGTTCGGATGAAAGTAAAAAGATAATCTGTAATCCAAATGCTTCAGATAACCTAGATGGAATATCTTTAGGGTGTTATACTACGCCTTATTCAAATTGGGCTATAGCAGAAGAAATTAAACGTTTAATACACATTGATAAAGTAATAGATTGGCTTCCTAAATATAATTTTCACAGAGAAGAATGTGCTTACAAAGATACTACTCCATTTTCTAATTTAAATAGTTTTAGGAAAAGAGGTAAAAGCAGTTCTAAATCAATAAAATGGCAATGTAAGTCATGTGGGAAAATAACTAATGTACTTCCTTTAAGAGAAGAAAATTTTGGTTATCATCAAAAAAGAAATGATATTATTCCGCTATTCGCCAAACTTTTATTAAACCGTACTCCTGTTAAAAGAAGTTGCGAGATACTACAAGTTACACCAACTACATATTATAACAAATTAGAATGGCTTTATAAAAAATGTCTTGAATTTTTGGATAGTCATGAAAGAAAAGCATTTAAAAATCACACATTTGAAAGAATATGGTTAAATACTGATAAAATGATATATAACTTAAATAATGTTAGAAGGCGTGGTAAGGGCGGAGAAAGATATGATGATATAGAAGAATTGCAGTTTCCAACACATATTTTAGTAAGTGGAGACTCTCACTCAAAATATATTTTTAGGGCTGATGTGGCATATGATTGGAATATAGCCCAGGAAGAAATAACCGCTGATACAAAATTATTAAAAGAGGATCACTTACATAATTTTTCTCGAAAAAATGCAAGATATAGGTTTCCATTTTGTCCACAAGTACCAACAAAAAACGATAAACAGTCATATGAAGAATATTTAGAAGAATATAGAAAATTTAATATAAGAAATAGTTATATTGATGGATTACATGTTGTATCCTCTTATACTGCTTTTGCTCACTATTGGCTTATTAAGAATATGATAAAGACCAATAAGTGGAGATTTGTTTCAGATGAAGATAGTTCATTAATGACACCATTATTTAGAGTGTTTGCTCCAGAAATTAAAGAAGGTAAGGCTTTGCATTTTCTTTGTGAAATAGAGAAAGGAAAAACAAAAAAAGAAGCGTATAATGAATATGTGGAAGCAAGAGAGTCATTAAAAGAATGGAAGAATACAAAAGGGCTTTATAATATGTCTGACACGAAAATTGGAATTATGAAACTGATAGAAAAATTAAACTGCCATAAGTTTCATAATCTAATTGAAAGTGAAGGACACAGTTATCCAGTATGGGCTAACAGACCTCTAAAGCATCCATTACCATCAATTGACGAAGGTACAAGAATTATAAACTGTACAACTAACGTTTCTAATTATGATATAGAACATTTAGCAAGATTGCTTATGAATGTAGATAATCATGCAGTTAACTCTTTTATGCAACAAATCCATAGAAGATTATCAATACTCGAAAGACCATTAACTACTGCAAGAGGAGAAGGGAAAAGTTACGTTTACGCTAATTTTAACCCCAAATATGCACAATATGCTCTTACAATATTAAGGACATATTATAATTTTTGTATGTCTTATAAAACATTAAATAAACAGATTTTAACTCCTGCTCAACAATTAGGCATAACAAATAAGAAATTTGAATTAAGAGATATAATATATTACAAATAGACAATATTTGAGTAAATTGTTTATAGTATGACAATTATTGAGGGAAGTCTAACCAAATGACTGCCCTCAATTCCACATTTTAAGAAAACCACATATTATTAAAGCTGTGAACTAACAATCATTTTATTTCTTAATATTTTCGGGAAAAACCCTCTAATTGCTGTTTAAGAATACTGTTTACATATAGACATTAATGGAGAATATATTTGAGCTCCTTTGTCTTAATTTTATTTTTAAAATTGCAAATAAAATTTTAGGGAGATTTTAGAGAATTTATTTAAATTATTTTATTATAATAAAATAATTAAACATATAGGAGCATTTGATAAATTAAAAGTTGACTAAATTGTAGTATGTGTAAAGAAGCACCAAAAACTTGAAATATGTATTAATATCCTGTATAATTTAATAAGGATACTATTGTATTAATTAACAAAATAAGTAAATAAACTAATTATTACTTAAAATTTATAATATAATATTATAAATTTAATCAAATTTTAAGGAGGGATATGTAATGAAATCATATAAAATGTCTTTAGATGTTAAGATATTCTTGATTATTTGTGTGGTCGGATCACTTATAATCATCTCTTTTTTAATAATGCCTAAAAGGGCTACAGGTAGGTATTATGGAATACCATTCAATATTGTCAATCAAAATGACATTAAAACAATAGAAAGATATGAAAAATTAAAAATCAGTTATGCTATAAAAGTACAAGAAAAAGATAAATATTTTTTAGAGCTTTTAGAAGGAAAATATACTATTGATAAAGATAAGTTTTATAGTTTACAAGAGGGGTCTTATTACTGGTTTTATATAAAATTCTCCAAACCAGGCGATGAATCATTTGGTAGGATAGAAAATGTCTCTAATACAAATCCTTTAAAGTAGCATAAGTAATATTCTATAAGATAAATAAAATAATCGGAGGGAAATGCTCCTCCGATTATTTTATTTGATTTTGCTACTTAAAATAGAAATTATGTTTAATGTAATATAAAAGTGTAACAAAGGGGGTGCGGACGTTTTCTTGGACCTTATACGGCCAACCCCAAACTTCTTCTGTAATCTAACGGACTCATTCCTCCAAGTGATAACTTAATCCGTTTTTCAGCATACCACTTTATATATTTATCAAGTTGATCTATGAACTGATTTATTGTAACACCAGCCCATGAATAACCATAAAACATCTCATTTTTAAGTCTGCCAAAGAAACCTTCACAGGCAGAGTTATCAGGTGAGCAACCTTTTTTGGACATTGAGCGTGTAAGTTGAGCCTTTTCCATCCGTTCAACCCAGCCTGGCCAGCGGTAATGACAGCCACGGTCAGAATGTATGATGGGTTTTTCGTTTTCACTAAGTGATAGAATAGCTTCATCAAGCATTGTGTTAACCAGTTCTGCACTAGGCGATGTGCCAATAGTCCAGCTTACTGGAAGTCCATCAAAACAATCAATGATTGGAGATAAGTATATTTTCCCAGCAGGGATATGAAACTCTGTTATGTCTGTCAACCACTTATTATTAGGCTTATCTGCACGAAACTCTCGATTGACTATATTTTCAACCTCAGGACTTATTTCTCCTTTGTAGGAGCTATATTTTTTTCGCTTGATATTGGGAACTACTAGATTTTCCTCTTTCATAATCCGACGAATTACCTTTTCAGACACTTTCGTTCCCCCAGAGCTAATAACAGAATGGATTCTGCGATATCCATATCTGCTTGATGTTTCTTCAAAAACATCTTTTACTTTACCCTTTAAATCGGGATATTTATCAGTATTAATTGCTATTACCTGATAGCAATAGCTACTTTTGGACATAAGCATGATTTCGAGAAGTTCCTTCAACTGATAACTTTCTCGCAGGGCATTAATTATTATGGCCTTCTCACGGTTCGTGAGTGTTTGAAGATTAATGCCCTGGTCTTTTTTTATGATTTCAGCTGCCTTTTCATAGATATCACGCTCTATCTTTAAGCGATGTACTTCTTTCTGCAGTTCAGTAACTTGTGATGAAAGATCATCTTTCACTGCACGGAGTTCAGATACCTCTGCTTCGATGGAACGAGTATCTTTTGATTTATCAGATTTCTTTTTGCTCATTGAATATACACGCTCCTCTTTAAGAAGCTGACGTTTCCAGTTGTAGAGATTTTCTCTTGTTGTTTCATGCTCAACTGCAACCTCTTTGGCAGGCCTGCTACGGGAACAAAGGGAAATGACAGCTTGTTCTTTCTGTTCACGTGTATATTTTACAATAGATCCACTAGAACGACAATGCCTCTCTTTCTCTGGTGCAAGCTCCAATATCCATTTATCCAACATTGGTCGGCTGGGATAACCAAGTTTTTTTACGGTTCGAGAAACACATCTGCCATGCTCAAGATAATAATTAACTGCCCTTCGTTTTTCCCCTTCTGTAAATTTAGGCTGCTTAATAAAATCTTGGTGAAGATTTCCATTCTGTGAATACTCGTTATACCAGTTCCAAAGAGATTCTTTGGACGGATAACCCAACTCACAGATTACAGTAGAATAACTCATATCGTACTGTAATAATAGTTTTACTGCTTTTATACGTTCTTCATATGAGAACATGCGGCACCTCCTGGTATCAGATTAGTCCAGGTTTTTGTCCGCACCCCCCGTTATGAATTTTCCATGGTATTTCTTTTTTGTGAGGAGGTCAAAATGTCAAGAAAACAATATATCACACCATTATACAGAACAAATCATGTCCTGTAATAAGATGGGTATGTCTATCTTCCTGATACATAGTATGCAAAATCAAAAAAAGTGTTACCTGGTGTCGATAAAGGCCTTATCTCATTTCCTTTAATACTGCAGTTAGATACTCCCAGGTTCGTTTCGTTGATGAAATACTTAAGTGCTCCACAGGAGTATGAACATCATATAGGTTTGGTCCAATTGAAATCATGTCAAGGCCTTCAAGTTTTTCTCCAAACAATCCGCATTCAACCCCTGCATGAATGGCAGTAATTTCTGCAGCCTTGTGGAAGTTTGCATAATAAACTCTTTCAAATAAGGATCTAAGCTTTGAGTCTGGATTGTATTGCCATTCTGGATAGTCAGAGGTTGAAATGAAATCAGCTCCTAAAGTTTTTGCAAGCAGCCTTGAATGATTTAGTATATTATACTTTAAGCTCTTTACAGAACTTCTAATAGAGCTTTGAAATTCTATCATTGAATCAGTAGTTATAACAACACCAAGGTTGGTTGAACTTTCCACAAGATCTGGTATGTCCATGCTCATGGATTGTATTCCGTTTGGAATTAGCACTAAGGATGCAATTGCAGCTTCCCTGGATTCCTTAGAAAATACCTTCTCTAGCTTTTCTTTTGATTTCTCTAGAACTATTGTTACATCTGGGTCAGGGGTTCTAAGCTCATTTTTAAGAATAATATTCCACTCTGATATAATTTCCTCAAGCTTTGAAGCATCACTTGAATTAATCATTATAACAGCATCTGCTTCACGAGGGATAGCGTTGGTTTTAGAGCCACCATTAACAGATGCAAGACAAAAATCTATCTCATTTGAAATATCATTCAGTATTCTTCCAATAAGCTTATTGGAGTTGCCTCTACCCTTGTTTATTTCCATTCCCGAATGGCCGCCCTTTAAACCTCTTACACTCAGCAAGTAAGGTAGCTTCCTTGAGTCAGCATCCTCCCACTTAATATTGAGTTTCTGAGTAATTCTTATTCCGCCAGAACAGCTAACTAAAAGCTTTCCTTCCTCTTCTGAATCTATGTTAATAAGTAGTCTACCATTAATATTATTAGGATCAAGTGCCATTGTACCACCCATGCCAGTTTCCTCCTCAGTGGTAATTAAAACCTCAAGTGGAGGATGGGGAATATCCTTTGATGTAAGTAATGTCATTGAAAGAGCAATTGCAATACCATTGTCAGCACCAAGTGTAGTTCCTGTTGCATATATCATGTCATCAACTATTCTTAATTTAAGTGGATCCTTATCAAAATCATGCTCTGTACCCTTGTTTTTTTCGTTAACCATATCCATATGCCCTTGAAGAATAACTGTTGGAGCATTTTCATAACCTGTAGTTCCAGGTTTTTTAATTATAATGTTCATTGCCTTATCCTGAATAACCTCAAGATTATTTTTATTTGCAAAGTCAACCAGATAATCACTAATTCTTTTCTCGTTTCCTGAACCCCTTGGGACCTTAGTTATTTCTTCAAAATAGCTAAACACCTCTCTTGGCTCTAGATGATTTAGTGTAGCACCCATTTATATCACCCTTTCAAAATATTTTTTAGACTTGAAAACCAGTTTATGTATTTATTTCATACAGCTGAATTATAACCCATTTAATTAGTCAATGTAAATAACCTATTGGACCTATGGCGCTAGCTATATCAGATGGATTAATATCTATTACTAAGACCCATTATATTTTTAAAATAGTAGCTTGTAAATAAATTGCTTTTTTTATAAATGATACATATAATATAATTAGTAAAGCAATGAATAAGAGAAGTAAATTTAAGTTGAAATCAAAGAGAGCTGCCGTTGGTGAGAGTGTAGTATGAATACTTAAATTGAATGGACTTATGAGTGCAATCCGAATTTAGTAGGTGCTGCCGGTATCAACCCGTTATAGTTGAACATGTATGATTGTACATGAATTAAGCTGGGCTTCTAGCCAAATTGGGTGGTACCGCAGGAGAGATACTCTTGTCCCTTTGGGATAGGGGTTTTTTTATTTTTTGAAAGGAGGTGGTTAGCATGGATGCTGGTTGGTGGAGCTATAATATGAATCCTATACAAAATATGAATTGGAGGAATTTATATGAAAAGAATACTAACTGGAGACAGACCAACAGGAAGGCTGCATGTTGGCCATTATGCAGGAAGCCTTCAAAATAGAGTGAGGCTTCAACATGAATATGAGACCTTTATTATAATAGCAGATGTTCAGGCACTTACTACTCATTTTGAAAAGCCTGAAATGCTTTTAAAAAATGTTTTTGAAATAGCAATTGATAACCTTTCTGTGGGAATTGATCCTAATATATCAAAGATATTTATCCAATCCATGATTCCACAGATAGCCGAGCTTACAATATTTTATTCTATGTTTGTTTCAACAAATGTATTAAAGCACAACCCAACTATTAAAAGTGAAGCAGCACAGTATGGGTACAATGATTTAACTTATGGGTTCCTAGGGTACCCTGTAAGTCAGGCCGCAGATATAACCTTTTGCAAGGCTGACCTTGTTCCCTGTGGAGATGACCAGCTACCACACATTGAGCTTACAAGAAAAATTGTAAGACGCTTTAACAGCCTTTACAAGCCTATTTTAACTGTGCCCGAGGCTCTCTTAGGAAACTCTCCAAGACTTCCAGGCATTGATGGAAATGCAAAAATGGGTAAAAGCTTGGGGAATGCCATTTATCTATCAGATTCCTCTGAGGAAGTTAACTTGAAAATAAAAAATGCTAAGACAGACACAAACAGAATTTTACTAAAGGATAAAGGAAACCCTAACCTATGCACTGTATTTCAATATCATAAAGCCTTTAACAGTTTAGAAAGTGATAACATCATGGAAATGTGCAAAAAAGCAGGAATTGGTTGTGTTGCATGTAAAAAGTGCCTGTCAAATGCTATGAATATAGTTCTTGATCCTATTAGAGAAAAAAGAAAAGAATATGAAGGAAATATGGATTTGGTAAAGGAGATAGTTTTTACAGGCACAGAGGAGATAAGAAAACATGCAGAGGAAACCATGAGGGAAATTAGATCAGCAATGAGCATAGGGTATTTTTAGGTGATAAGGTCATAGATTTGATATAATGTTAATACGGAATAAGTGTTTATTTATCCTAAATGACGAGGGGGATTTTATTATGAAGCTTAAATATCGCTGTCTTATACTAGATCATGATGACACAGTAGTTAAAAGTACACCAGAAATTCATTACCCATCCTTTACACAAACCCTTAGTGTAATAAGACCTGAGGATAAACTCTTAAGTCTTGAGGAATTTATTGGATACTGCTTTAGTCCAGGATTTTCAGAATTATGTAATGATATTATGAAATTTACAAAGGAAGAACAGGAGTATCAGTACAAGGTATGGAAAAGCTATACACAAACAAGAATTCCTGATTTTTATGAAGGACTTCCTGAGCTAATAAATGAGTTTAAAAGTCTAGGCGGAATACTAACAGTTGTCTCCCACTCTGAGAAGGAACAAATAGAAAAGCACTATAAAGTAAAATGCGGAATAGTCCCTGACATGATATTTGGCTGGGATGAGGAACCACAAAATAGAAAGCCAAGTCCATATCCAGTTAAGGAAATATTAAAAGCATTTAATCTTGATAAATCAGAGGCACTGGTTGTAGATGACCTAAAGCCAGGTCTGGTAATGGCTAAAAGCTGTGGGGTGGATTTTGCAGGAGCTGGATGGTCACACAAAATTCCGGATATTATTGCTTATATGAATAGTAATGCAGATTATTATTTTAGGACTGTGGAGGAGTTTAGAGAGGTATTGGGTTTGGTATAGTATATGTATCATATTATCACTTAAAATTTATACTGATGTTAAGAACTTAAGATAAAAATAGAAATACTTTTTGTTCCCTCAGACTAAGTTTGAGGGAATTTTTTAAATCAGAGGTAATTTTTTATAGATCAAAATTCAAGGATATTTAGAGATGAGGAGCATAGGCTTGACAAATTATGTAAGATTGAGAAACTGGCCGCACATAGCTTACAATGAATATACAAAATTTATGAATAAGTGTGAAGTAATGGAAAATATTCAAAGTAAAGAGTATAATATAGTTATATTAGGTTTTATGGAGTTTTTATAATGAATACTTTTTATATTAAAACAATATAAAGTAGAAATCTCAAAAAAGGGTGGTTTTTTTGAGAGAGATAGAAGAAGTGAAAGGAACTTTGCATTAAAAATGCTTCAATACTTGTTCTGAGGATAGATTTTATGCCACTTCAAATATAGCTTGTAATTATAGAGAAGAGAAGGTGCCTATTATGCATATAGCCCATAAGAGAGAAAATGAACTGGAAGTTCAAAGTGTAAAAAAACATTTAGAAAACACAGCTATTATGGCAAAAAAATTTGGTAATAGTTTTGATAGTGGAGATTATGCCTACATATGTGGAATTATGCATGACATAGGTAAGTATTCCAAAGAATTTCAAAATAAGATAGTAAATAATTCTAATATTAGGGTAGATCATTCTACAGCAGGTGCTATTGAGATAAATAAAACTATTTATTTGATTGGTAAGTTGTTGGCATATTGCATTGCAGGTCATCATGGCGGATTACCAGATGGTGGTAGTAAGAGCGATACAGCGGGTGAAGTAACATTAAATGGTCGATTAAAAAGAGGGGAAAAACTTCCTGATTATTCATATTTTGAAAAAGAGATAAATGTTGCTGATTTTTTGCCAGGGAAGATTCCCAATATAAAACCCTTAAATAAAGGTGGATTTTCATTATCTTTTTACATAAGAATGATATATTCATGCTTGGTAGATTCTGATTTTTTGGATACAGAAGAATTTATGAGTATTAATAAGGTTGATAGAAGGGTTAATTATGACTATGAATTATTTAATGAGAAATTAAATAATTATATTGGAAATTTTAAAAATAAAGAACGAGAAATAAATAAAAAAAGAGCCGAAATTCTAAATGATTGTATAAAAAAATCAAAGCATGAAAAAGGTTTATATACTCTTACAGTACCAACAGGTGGAGGTAAAACAATTTCATCACTTGCATTTGCCATTAATCATGTACTTGAGCATGGTATGGATAGAATTATTTATGTGATTCCATATACAAGCATAATAGAACAAACCGGAAAAATTTTTAAAGATATATTAGGGCACGAGAATGTATTAGAACATCATTCTAATTTTGATTTTAAGGATGATGAAGATTTGATACTTCATAAACTAAAATTATCTTCTGAAAATTGGGACATACCCATTGTTGTAACTACAAATGTTCAATTTTTTGAATCGTTGTTTGCAAATAAGTCTTCAAGGTGTAGGAAGCTACATAATATTGCAAACAGTGTAATTATTTTTGATGAAGCCCAAATGATACCAACTCAATTTTTAACTCCTTGTCTTATGTCTATTGCAGAATTAGTAACAAGTTATAAGTCTACTTGTGTATTGTGTAGTGCTACACAGCCATCACTAAGGAATAGATTTCCAAAAGAAATAAAAATAAATGAAATATGTGAAAATACTGAATTGTTATATGAATTTTTTAGAAGAACTAAAGTTATTAATAGAGGAAAGATGGAAGTAGCCAAAATTGCAGAGGAACTAAACAATTGCAATCAAACTTTATGTATAGTTAATAGTAAAAAGCATGCAATGAGAATATATTCAAAACTAAGTGGTGAGGGAGCCTTTTATTTATCAACTAGAATGTGTCCTAAACATAGGAGTGAAGTGCTTAATGAAATAAAACAAAGATTAAAGGATAAACTACCCTGTAGAGTTGTGTCTACTCAATTAATTGAGGCTGGAGTGGATGTTGATTTTCCTTTGGTTTATAGATCTATGGCTGGAATTGATTCAATTGTACAAGCTGGGGGTAGATGTAACAGAGAGAATAATTTAGAAGTAGGTATAATAAATGTATTTGAGCCTGAAAGCATTTTTACAAAGAATATGCCCAGCTCAATAAAACGACCTATTGAAGTTGGTAAAACTATTATGACAAGATTTGAAGACATACTTTCTCCACAAGCTATAAAGGCATATTTCGAAGAATTATATAACTTTGAAGGTGAGGAAGGACTAGATATAAAAAATATATTCAAGGAAATGGAGAAGGGTGCAGAAGGATGTAATTTTAATTTTAACTTCATACAAGTTGCAAGCAAACTTAAATTGATTGATGAAAATACAATACCTATAATAATTGGAATAGATAAGAATGCAGAAGATTTAATAAATAAGCTTCGCTTTGTAGATGAATATAAGGGTATATTAAGAGCTATACAACCTTATACAGTAAACGTGTATGAAAATGAGTTTAATAAAATGTATGGAGCGGGTAAGATTGAAGTAATAAATGATGGTATATATGTGTTAAGGGATATAAGTATGTATAAGAAAGAGACAGGACTTGAATTTACTATTGAAACAGGAATAGGAATTTTCATATAAAATGACGATTAGCCAATGGTCTCTCATTGGCTAATCGTCATAAGCTTTTTCTTTAAAAACTAAAATAAATTTCAATCCATATTTCACTTGAAATGACAGTTGGATTATAATATTTATAAACTTTTTTTGTCAACAATAAATAGGCTTTAATAAACCAAATGACAAAATTTATGATCTGGTGTAAATTGGAATCGAAATCCTTTTAATAACTATAATAAGAAAAAAGTAAAGGAGTGATGAAATTGGGGTATGGAATTAAACTGGAGGTTTGGGGGGATTATGCGCTTATAACTCGCCCAGAAATGAAGGTGGAAAGAGTAAGTTATGATGTAATAACACCATCTGCAGCGCGAGGTATAATTGATGCCATATATTGGAAACCCGCAATTACATGGCATATAGACAAGATACATGTATACAATCCTATTGAATTTACAAATATAAGAAGAAATGAAGTTAGTTCGAAGATATCGGCTAGAGCGGTTGATTCGGTTATGAAAGGTGGGGCTAAATCACTATACATAAATACTAATGATGATAGACAACAAAGAGCATCAATGGTTCTTAAAAAGGTTCGCTATGTTATTGAAGCACATTTTGAACTAACAGATAAGGCTGGAGAAGCGGACACAAAAGAAAAACACTATAATATTGCACTTAGGAGGATGAGAACTGGTCAGTGTTATCATAATCCTTGTTTTGGATGCAGAGAATTTCCAGCAAATTTTCGATTAGTTGAGGATGATTTGGTAAAATCCAGCTTGATTGGAGAAACAGATCTCGGATATATGCTCTATGATATGGATTTTACTAATCCAGAGGATATTAAACCAATGTTTTTTAGAGCAATTATGCGTGATGGTATTATTGATTTGTCAGATTGTGAGGTGTTTAAATGATTTTACAATCTTTAGTTAACTATTATGAGATTTTGGCAAATGATGAAGAGAGTAACATACCCAAATTAGGTTATTGCAAGGCTAAGATATCCTATGCAGTTAATATATCAGTAGATGGGGAATTACTAAATATCATTCCTCTTAAAATAGGTGCGCCTAGGGGTAAGAAAATAGTAGAAGTTTCACAAAGCATGGAAGTCCCAGATCTAGGTGGGAAAACTAGTGGTGTAAAGTCAAATTTCCTATGGGGGAATTCAAATTATGTTTTTGGGATAGATAATAAGGGGAAACTTAAAAGATCAAAAGAATGTTTCGAAGCGTTTAAGCAATTGCATACAAAATTTTTGCAAGATATTGATAATGCTATGGCAAAGGCAGTTACTAATTTTGTGAGTAATTGGGACAGTGATAAGGCAATGGAGCATCCTGCTTTAAAAGAATATTTAGATGAAATATTATCTGGTGGAAATTTTGTAATTAAGGTTAATAGTGGAGAATTTGTTCATCAAAACAAAGAAATTAGACAAGCTTGGGAAAAACATATAAGTAATTCAGATAATATAAATGTTATGCAATGTCTTGTAACGGGTAAAGATAGTTCTATTGCAAGATTACATCCAAATATAAGTGGCGTTCGAGGTGCATTATCTGTAGGGGGTTCAATGGTTTCATTTAATAAACCAGCTTATGAGTCTTATGGTCGTGATGACCAACAGGGTCTGAATGCACCTGTAAGTGAATATGCAACCTTTGCTTATACCACAGTTTTAAATTATTTACTTGCAGATATTTCCCACAAAATATACTTAGGAGATGCAACTATTGTATTTTGGGCAGAGAGTCCAAAGAAAATTTATCAAGATTTTATGTCCCTATATATAAATGGTGGAACAGTAAATAATGATGAAAATATAGTTAATGATGAAGTAGCAGCAAGTGAAGTAAAGTCTATTTTTGAAAAAATAGCACAGGGCAAGCCAATTGATGAATTGTCAGATGTTTTTGATGAAAAAACAAATTTTCATATACTAGCAATATCACCAAATGCAGCAAGACTCGCGGTAAGGTTTTTTATTTCTAACTCTTTTGGGGAACTTGTCAATAAAATAGCAATGCATTACCGGGATTTGAGAATAGAAAAACAATATCCTACAGATCCTGATGTTTTTTCAATTTGGAGATTATTAAATGAAACTGTATCTCCAAAGTCTAATGATAAAGCAGCTAACCCTTTAATGGCTGGGGCTACTTTAAAGGCTATTATTACAGGTTATCCATATCCTGCGAGCTTATATAATTCCATTATGCTAAGAATTAAAGCAGAAAAAGATATTAATTATTATAAAGTATCAATAATTAAAGGGTATTTATTAAGAAAATGTAAGAGCACTAATAAGTATAAGGAGGTATTAGTAATGGCACTTAACGAGAATAGCGATAATAGAGCCTATATTTTTGGAAGATTATTTGCAGTTTTAGAAAAGGCTCAGCTTGATGCAAATCCAGGAATAAATTCAACTATTAAAGACAGGTATTTTACATCGGCTTGTGCAACCCCAGCATCAGTTTTTCCAATCTTGTTAAGGTTATCACAACACCATATTTCAAAGGCAGAATATGGTTATGCAAGCGATAAAAAAATAGCTAATATTTTAGAAAAGCTGGATATTGATAATAATCCATTTCCATCAAATTTGTTATTAGACGATCAAGGAGTGTTTATTTTAGGATACTATCATCAAAGAAATGCACTATATCAAAAAAATAATAATAAAAGTGAGGAGAAGTAATTATGAGCGAAGTGATTAAGAACAGGTATGAATTTGTAGTCTTGTTTGAGGTTGAAAACGGCAATCCTAATGGAGACCCTGATGCAGGTAATATGCCAAGGATAGATGCAGAAACAGGCTATGGCATAGTTACAGATGTATGTTTAAAAAGGAAAATTAGAAATTATGTTGAGACTGTGAAAGGGGACAGTAAGGGTTATAAAATATATATAAAGGATAGTGTGCCCTTAAATACTAGTGATAAATCAGCATATGAAGGCTTGGAAATTACGGCTGAAGAAGCACAAAAAAGTAAGGGAGGAAAAGATGATCTGATTCGAGATTATATGTGTGCGAATTTTTTTGATATAAGAACATTTGGTGCAGTTATGGTTACTTTCGTAAAGGCAAAGTTAAACTGCGGACAAGTTAGGGGTCCTGTTCAAATAGGATTTGCAAGAAGTGTTGACCCAATAGTCCAACAAGAAATTACGATTACAAGGGTTGCAATTACAACAGAAGAAGATTTTAAGAAAAAAGGTACTGAAATGGGTAGAAAACACATAGTACCCTATGCTTTATATAGGGCAGAAGGCTATATTTCTGCTAATTTAGCAAAAAAAGTAACGGGATTTTCAGAGGATGATTTACAGCTTTTATGGGAAGCAATTATAAATATGTTTGAACATGATCATTCAGCAGCTAGAGGGAAAATGAATGTTAGAGAATTAATTGTATTTAAACATGAAAGTGAATTTGGAAATACTCAAGCATATAGGTTATTCGATACAATAACAATAAATCGTAATGATGAAACTAAACCTGCTAGAAAATATTCTGATTATAAGATAAGTGTTGATATAGAAAAAATCCCAAAAGAAGTACAGTGCATTAGAATGATATGAGTATGGAATATAAAGAGGACGATTTTTTACTGCTGTCCGGCATACAGCATTTTTCATTTTGTAGACGTCAATGGGCTCTAATACATATTGAACAGCAGTGGCAAGAAAATCTAAGAACAATTGAAGGTGAAATTCTCCATGAGAAAGCTCATGATAATTCCATAAAAGAGAAACGAGGAGATTTAATTATTTCTCGTGGTATGGCCATATTCTCTCGTTCGCTTGGTTTAACTGGGACCTGCGATATTGTGGAATTATATAAGGATCCAAAGGGAGTAAATATATTTGGTATGGAAGGAACTTATAAACCAGTACCTGTAGAGTATAAACGGGGGAAGCCAAAAGAAGACGATTCTGATGTGTTACAACTATGTGCACAGGCTATGTGTCTTGAGGAAATGCTATTATGTGATATTCCAGAAGCTTTTTTGTTCTATGGAGAAACAAAACGCAGGCTAAAGGTTATGCTTAATGATGAGTTACGTGATAGAGTAAAGGTAATTGTTAAGGAAATGCATGAATTGTATGACAGAAGATATACCCCTAAAGTCAAGTTATCTAAAAGCTGTAAAGCATGTTCGTTAACCGATATATGTATTCCAAGGTTATGTAAAAACCTCTCTGTTGAAAGTTACATCAAGAAAAATCTTTTGGAGGTGGATGAATGAGGAAATTGCTTAATACACTTTATATCACCTCACCAGATACATATTTATCACTAGATGGAGAAAATATTGTAATTATTAAAGAAAATATAGAAGTCACAAGAGTTCCATTGCATAATCTTGAAGGTATTATTACTTTCGGCTATACTGGTGCAAGTCCTGCATTAATGGGAGCATGTGCAAAGCGTAATATAGCTTTAAGCTTTATGAAGCAGAATGGTAGATTTCTTGCGAGAGTAGTCGGTGAGGTTAGAGGGAATGTTACATTAAGAAAGAGCCAATACAGAATTTCTGATAGTGTCAATGAAAGCACTAAAATTGCTAAAAACTTTATTACAGGTAAAATTTATAATGCCCGTTGGGTAGTAGAACGTGCTATTCGAGACTATGCAATGAGGCTTGACGCTGAGAAGCTAAAAGGAATTTCTAAATCTCTGGTAAATTCTTTGAAATTAGTTGAACAAAGTGAAGATTTAGAACAACTTCGTGGGTTTGAGGGTGAAGCAGCATCACAATATTTTAGTATATTTGATGACCTGATTCTTCAGCAAAAAGAATTTTTTTATTTTCATTCCCGAAACAAACGCCCTCCACTCGATAATGTAAATGCAATGTTATCATTTGTGTACACTCTTTTAGCACATGATGTTGCAGCTGCATTGGAAACAGTAGGACTGGATCCATATGTGGGATTTTTACATCGTGATAGACCTGGGAGAGTTTCACTTGCACTTGATATGATGGAAGAGTTGCGAGCAGTTTATGCAGATAGGTTTGTCATTTCCCTAATCAATAAAAGAGAAATAAATGAAATGGGTTTTACTCAAAAGGAAAATGGTGCTGTTATTATGGATGATGACACAAGGAAAACAGTATTGAAAGCTTGGCAGAGCAGAAAGCAGGAGTTAATAACACATCCATTTTTGCAAGAAAAGTTGGAATGGGGACTTGTTCCTTATGTGCAAGCAATGTTACTGGCCAGGTTTATTCGTGGCGACTTGGATGGATACCCTCCATTTATGTGGAAGTAGGTGATAAAATGTTAGTTCTAATAACCTATGATGTAAATACAGAAACACCACTAGGAAGGAAGCGCTTGCGCCAAGTTGCAAAGCAATGTATGAACTATGGACAACGAGTTCAAAATTCCGTGTTTGAATGTATATTAGATGAAGCTAAAAGCCGAGAGGTTCAGCACAAATTAGAGCAAATTATAGATAAAGAAAAAGATAGCTTGAGGTTTTACTATTTAGGTAATAATTATAAAAACAAGGTTGAACATATAGGTGCAAAAAAGTCATTTAACGTTGAGGATACACTTATAATTTAGTGCGAATGTATAGTTAACATGAAATAACTAGAGCTTTCGCACCATAAAAATAGTCGATAATTCCCGAAAAAAGCTACATATTGGATAGGAGTGATATGATTTTAAAGATAAAATATAAAAAACAAGGGGAAAAGTCATGATTTAAATGATTTTTGATTTGTTTTTGGAGTCACTCCCTACATGGGAGTGTGGATTGAAATCAATGAATTGTACATTCAGAGAATGATGCATTGTGTCACTCCC
>JARDZI010000313.1 GCA_029240935.1 Clostridiales bacterium | reverse complement strand
TAACCTCTCCCTTTATATTTTCCACCAAAACATTATTTGGAATAAGAATACTTATTGATGTTCCCTTTCCAGGTATACTCTCAATACTAATTTCCCCATTAGAGTAATTTATGATATTATACATGTTTTGTATGCCTAATCCCTTTGATCTATTTTCTATTTCAAATCCAATCCCATCATCTGCAATTTCAAGTTTAATATGCTCCTTTTGTACATTAAGTATTATTTGTACATTGCAGCATTTGCCATGACGTGCAGAATTCCCAATGGACTCACTTATTATTCTATACACTGCCTTTTTAAGATTTTGATCATGTATCTCTTGGTTTCCAGTCATTTTAAAGGAAATTTTTATACTGTTTAACTTTGCTATATCTCTTATATAGTCCTCCATCTCTTCTTTAAAGGATTTTGATTGACTACCTTTTAAACTAAGATCATAAATGGTAGTCCTTAGCTCCTTATTTGCCTTATTTAATGATTGACCAATAAATTCAAACTCTTTTTTTAGCTCCTGGTAGGACACCTTATCACATTTTTGCTTAAGAGTATGAATCATACAATTAATAGCAAAAATTCTCTGACAAACGCTGTCATGGATTTCTCTTGCTATTCTATTCTGTTCCTCAGATATTAGTAAATGTTCATTTATTTCTTCAAGCTCAAGCCTCTCTAGTACAATTGAAATTAAGGAGGATAAAAACTTTAACTGGCTTATGGTTTCAACATATAAAACATCTTTATTATCTCTATTTAAATCAATACCAAGTACTCCATAGATTTTGTTTTCTGATTTTGCAGTAATTACTTTAAAGGTCCCATTATCTATTTTCAAATCTATTGGAGTATTTGAACTTTTAACTATTGTTTCTAAATGTATTTTTATCTCATCCAGTATATTGACCTTAGTTTCTAATGATATGTCTTGGCTGGTTTCTAGTTCATTGTCTTTTTTATCTGATATCAAATAAAAAAAAGTTGCACTTGCCTTAGTAATTTCCTTTGAATAATACAGTATTGTATTTATAAGCTTGCTTTTATTTTTAATATTGATTAAGGAATACACTACTTGGTAAAGTGACATTATATATTCAATAGACCCCTTTATTCTTTTATTTGCATCCATAAGCTGATTGTTAACTTCAAAGATTGCCTTCCTCTCCATATCCAATTTTTTTGTAAGGGTTACAAGCAACTGTACTGCCACCGCAATAAGTAAAAAGCTAAGCACCAGATTAGAATTGTTTAATAAAATATCAGCAACAGCAACAGCATTTTGTTGTTTTATAAAAATAAAAAGAGATATTCCTGCAGAACATGTTAAATAGAAAAATACATTCAATGCGCAATAAACCATATTAAAATAGTATGCAGTAACTAGCACAGTATTTAGTGAATACCATAAATAAGGGCTGTTTAACCCTCCAGTAGGAATCAATACTAGTGTGTTTCCTATAGTTTCTATAATAATTAGTACCTTAATTACATTTTTTTCACCCTGATATTTTATATAAATATAGCTCAATATAGTTGATGCTATAGATAGGCATACAATCACAATAATCCTGTTTGTAAATGATGCCTCTGACCTTCCTGCTAAGTAAAAAAGGGATGTAATAATCAAAGAAATATATCTGTATAGATATAGAAGTTTAACTTCCTCAGTTGCTCCCTTAAGTAAATTTATCCTATTAAATAATTTCTCAATCATAGAAATTCTCCCATATGTTTTTTATAACAAAGGACATAATCTTTAAACTCTTAATCAAACAATTTATTTGAATCACAAATATTAAATTCTTTCTATATATTGATAGAACTCACATCTACATTATTGACATTATTTTCCTTAATAATACTCTTTGTAGATTTTTCACCTATATTCAGCATATATATTTTTTCCTCATCAATAATATAAAAGTTATTAATTTCTCCTTCATTTATATTGTTTTTATATAGTATTGGTCTTCCAATATCATCAGCAATCTTAACCAAGTCATCTATTGACAGAACTTCTATCAAGACCTTCGATAAACTCGTCACATCGCTGCATATTCCAGCCAATCTACTTCCATGTTCCTTGAATATTTGTTTTCTTATTTTATCAAGTGTGGTTAGCATTGCCTTTTTTGCTGTAAAGAGGAGTATAAATAAAAGTGCAATAAAGCTTATTCCTGAAGCCACAGAATAAAACACTAGTTTTTTATTATAAAATGGTGATATTATATTCATTGTTTCCTCAATATTTCCCGGCTTTTCCTCAGATAAAATTCCTCCAACTTGAAAATACTTTGAGCCTAATGGAATTTCCATTGTAGGGGATAATTTTTCTTTAATAATGCCCTTATCTGTTTTTGCTTCCATAGAAACATTCCATTTAATTGAAAGTTTTGTTAAAAAATTTATCTCGGCAGTTTGACTTGCTGCCTCAATAAATGCAAAGTAGCTTTTAATATTAATAGGGGTTTTACCTTCGATGTAAACTCTCTTATCCTCTTCCTTAAATTCAATATCTGGCTGAAGTGTATATTCTTTCCTCCAAATAGCCTTATCTATGCTATCCCCTGGTAAAAAACCTTCTAAAACAGCAATTACATTATACTTTCCATTTATCTGAGCAATTTTCTCACCACTAAATTCATATTTGAAGCTTGTGTTGATATAGTCAATTAATTTTGTAATATAAATACTCCCTTCTTCTATGCTTTTTTGTGTATATATATTATTAGGAAGTAAAATTACCTCATAATTGACATATGATTTATTACTATAAGAATATACACTGTGTTTTACCTCAGTATATTTTTGATATTTTTGAGTAATAAATATCATATATGTACAAAAGAGGAAGGCTACAACAGAAAGGATAACCAAAACATTTCTCAATGATTTATTTATACTATACCTTTTCACTTTTTTAGATGTAGCAGCTTTCTTAGCTTTCTTTTTCATCTTAACCATCTCCCAATTATTAATTAACACTAAATTATTAAAATTCTACTTCCCTTTTATCTACATCCTTTTGGCTTTTTAATAATAAAGTAGGCCATCCTATTTTAGGTATGGTATAAACAACCCTCCCCCTAATGTCAGAAATTTTGACTAGTTCATAATCTACTGCAGAGTTATTGTCACCCTTGGTCCTGTATTTCACCTCTTCCTTTTCACTAACAACCTCTATTATTCTATGAAATATAAATATGTTTTCATGTTGAAATTGTATTACGTCTCCAACCTTTAGTTTTTCTACTTCAGCTTTGTTTACAAGTACCACATCTCCTGGATATATAATGGGCTCCATGCTGCCTGTTACTATAACAAATGGCTGGACAGGGAAAACCCCTGCTGTAAACCATATGATTAGTATAGAAATACTCGTTATAGCTGCCCACCCCAATGGATTTTCCCTTTTTAAGTGACCTCTTCCAGGCTTATTTATTTTACTTGAATAAAAGTATTCTAAAAATGTAAGAGTAAAAATTGGATATAATATATCAATTAGTATTTTTATACTCCATGGTGGATTAGGTAATACAGGGAAAAACCAATTAAAACTCTGATAGATTATTATATATATTATAGAAAAGGAAGCTCCTCCCCTATAAACAAGATAGGATGCCAAAATATTATTACAAAGTCTAGGTATAAAAATTTCTCCAAGATATGTGACTAACTCCAGCTTAGTTTTTAAATTATTAATTGAACTAACAGGCAGCTCAGTTAATGTAAACAGTATTGATATAAGTCCTAAAAAAAGAAAGTAATTCTTATACTTAATTCCATTTACTAAATAGCTTCTTACAATTTCCCTTCCTACTAAAGGAATAA
The DNA here is from genome assembly GCA_029240935.1 of Clostridiales bacterium. Classification (GTDB taxonomy): domain Bacteria; phylum Bacillota; class Clostridia; order Clostridiales; family Caloramatoraceae; genus JARDZI01. The sequence continues at coordinate 367 of JARDZI010000313.1, read as the reverse complement.
ATATAAACATTATATTTGAGATAATTCCATATAAAGAATGATTAAATGGGCTTTTAGCAAAGCCTCCTATTATTCCTCCAAAAACCATTATGATAACATAAAGAATTCCACAAAATCCAATGACCCATTTCATTAGCATCATCAATCTAGCCTTAGAATTTGGCCTCACTCTTGGCAATCTTAATACTACAATAATTAATATTATCCATGCTATTGGTTTACTTAAATATGGAAACCACATTCTATCCCTTATTAATATTGGAGTGTAGTTCTGTATTATATAAATAGTTACTACCATCAGAAGTAATGCAATAGATTTTAATTGGGAAGCTTTTGTCATCTTAGTTAATCTATTCTCCACCCTTTT
>JARDZI010000312.1 GCA_029240935.1 Clostridiales bacterium | reverse complement strand
CTACTATGCTGCACCTTATCATTTGATTCATCAAGTAGAGCTTTTAATTCACCTGTATCTCCATGCTCCAATAATCTGTTAAATCTATCCTGTATATTTGTAGATTCTGATACTTTACCGAGAGAATAAAGAGTGATTATATTATCAAGCAGGTCAGAAATAATGCTTGATTTTATTTCAAACATAGTTTGAGCTTCAGTTATTTCTTCTTTTATTTCTGACATCTCCTTATCTAATAAAAATGCAAGTTCCCCAGATTTTATTAGACGCTCTTTAATATGAGATGGTATATCCTGTTTGTATTTGTAGTTCAGAGAATGTTCTACAGTAGCCCAAAAATTCATAGCAAGTGTTCTTATTTGTATCTCGGCCAAAACCTCAACCTCCCCATCAGTGGTTTGAACGGGGTATTTAATAATAACATGATAGCTTCTATAACCACTTTCCTTCTGATTTTTAACATAATCCTTTTCATATACAATTTTTAGATCCTTACCATCACGTTGATGAATAATATGGACCACCTTATATACATCTTCAACAAACTGACACATTATTCTAATTCCAGATATATCTTCCATTTCTTCGGCTACCTTGCTTAGAGGTATGTCTAGCTTTTTTGCTTTTTCCAATATACTTGAGATTTCTTTAACTCTTCCTGTTATGAATTCTATAGGCGAATACTCATTTTTACTTCTATATTGCCTTCTGATACTTTTGAATTTAATCTTTAGTTCCTCAACAGCCTGTTCGTAAGGGATAAGAAATTCCTTCCAATCTTTAACCAACATTTTCCCTCACGCTCCTTTCCGTATATAATTTTATCAGATAATTTGATTTTTTAAAACTAATAATTCAAACAGTTCCTAATAAAATTCTAAATGAGTTAATAAGAGTTGATATATATAAATAATATTGTTATTTTCTAATTCTATTTTCCGTACCATTTATTAATCTTTTTATGTTGGATCTATGCAAATATATAATAAGCAAAGCACCAAATAACATTAAATAGAAAGCCATCCCGGGTCCGTAAACAGCAAGAATTATAAATGGAGCAGTAAAGCAGCCAATCATTGATGAAAGTGAAACATAATTAGTCAAGCGCTTTAAAACTACCCAAATAATAAAAACAATTAGTGCAATTAAAGGGTTTAGTACTAGACCTATTCCCAGGTAGGATGAAACACCCTTGCCGCCCTTAAAACCAGCGAAGACTGGATAACAGTGTCCTATAAGTGCAATAATTCCAATTAGAGCTGCCATATTAAAATTTAGAAAGCATCTTGCTAATAGTGTAGGAATTAAAACCTTCAATACATCAGCAACAGTAACAATAAAACCTGCTTTTTTACCAAGAACTCTACCTGCATTTGTTCCTCCAAGGTTACCGGAACCTTCAAGTCTTATATCCTTGTTATAGTATTTTTTACCTATTATTAAAGCAGAGGGAATAGAACCAAAAAGATATGCAGCAACAACAAAAATTAAAGTTCTCATAGTTTATCTCCTTATATATTAGTATACATCTATTCTATATAATTTTATGGATTTTGTCCAAAGGTTATTGTAGATGTTTCTAAGTTTATAAAAAATAATCTATAAAATTTGCTTTCACAAAGTTATATACAATTTATATAGAAAATTAATAGTATACTCCTTTGCAAAAAAGTGAATATAATAGTAAAATAAATTAAGGAGGGGATAAATATGAAAAAACCCTTTATTGGTATAACTTGTAATTATATGATGGCAGAAACAGGAATGACTCTTGGCCAGGAAAGGAATTTTGTAACTAAGGATATTATTGATGCAGTAATCGATGCAGGAGGAGTTCCAATATTAATTCCTATTATGAATAGGGAAGAAGATATTCTTGATATAATGGATTCTATAAGTGGCATAATTTTATCAGGAGGACATGATATTAATCCAATATATTATGGTGAAGAGCCTACTAAAAGTATTGGATTTACATATACACCAAGGGACTTATTTGAACTTTTTATTGTTAAAGCAGCCATTGAAAAGGATATGCCCATACTAGGAATCAGTAGAGGACATCAAATTATGACTGTTGCATTTGGTGGTAAGCTCTACCAAGACTTGAATGAAAACGAAAAGGCATACATTAACCATATGCAGAGATCAGGTATAAATGATATAGGTCATTATGTAGATATAAAGAAGGGTTCTAGGCTCCATAAAATATTTAATACAGAAAGACTTTTAGTAAATAGTTTTCATCATCAAGCAGTAAAGGTGGCTCCAAAAAATTTTCAAATTACTGCAATGTCATCTGATGGAATCATAGAGGCAATGGAGCATGATAATAAACCTATCATGTCAGTACAATGGTATCCTGAAATAATGGTTAAAAAGCACCCAGTAATGCTTAAAATATTTGAAGAGTTTGTTAAATGGTGCAAGTAACCCGGTGAATAAACCGGGTTTTTATATTATAGGAGGAATTGAGATAAAAATGTAGAATTATAAAGAATAATAAGTTAGTGTTTAATATATTACTTTATACATAGATATAATAGTTTGGAGTCGGGGTGATAGTATGAAAAAAAGAGATGACTTGGTATTCGCTCTTGATATAGGTACAAGGACTGTAATTGGAGTAGTAGGGTTCTATGAGGAAGATAAGTTTAAGGTTGTTGATATTGATGTGGTTGAACATAAAAATCGAGCAATGATTGACGGGCAAGTACATGATGTTGAAGCGGTTGCCAATGCAGCAAAAATGGTAAAGAATAATCTTGAAAAAAGGCTTGGGATAGTTTTGGAAGATGTATCAATTGCAGCTGCAGGTAGATCCTTGAAAACCAGTCAAGTACGTGTAGAAAGAGTAATTGACAATAAAAGAGAAATAGATATAAACACTATTGGAAGCTTGGAGATTGAAGGCGTTCAAGCAGCTCAGACACAATTTGAGGATGAAAGATCAGAGGATGAAGATATCATATACTATTGTGTAGGTTATACAGTAATTAATTATTACTTAAACAATTATATTATTTCTTCACTAATAGGTCATAAGGGCAAGACTATAGGAGCAGATGTACTTGCAACCTTCCTTCCGCATACAGTAATAGACAGCCTTTATTCAGTAATGAGTAGAGCAGGACTTAGGGTAACAAGCTTAACCTTAGAGCCTATAGCAGCAATTAATGTTGCAATACCTAAAAATATAAGACTTTTAAATCTTGCACTAGTGGATATTGGTGCCGGAACTTCAGATATAGCTTTAACACAAAATGGTTCTGTTGTTGCATATGCAATGGTTCCTATTGCAGGGGATGAAATAACAGAGATCATCTGTCAAAACTATTTACTTGATTTTAATACTGCTGAAAAAGTTAAAATAGCTATAAATGGTATTGAAGATGAGGTTAGCTTTATTGATATTCTTGGGATTGCTCATACAGAAAGGGTTGAGATACTTAAAGAGCTTATTGGAACAAGTGTAAAGAAACTTGCTGATACCATTACCGATAAAATCATTGAATACAATAAGAAAGCTCCAAGTGCTGTTTTCCTTGTTGGTGGAGGAAGTCAAGTATGGGGACTTAGCCATGAAATAGCTGAAAATCTAAACCTCCCAAAGGAAAGGGTTGCAGTAAGGAAAATTGATGCACTGCAAAATATAGAGATGGAAAACAAAAAAGATGCTGGACCTGAGTATATTACACCTTTAGGTATTGCATTGAACTCTTTACAGAAGTATGGACAAGACTTTCTATCTGCTACTGTAAATGGTAAGAAAGTGAGATTGTTTAATGTGAGGCAACAAACTGTTGCTGATGCTTTACTTTTAGCAGATGTAAAGCCTGAAGAATTAATACCCAAAAAGGGAAATAACTTGAATTTTAGCTTAAATGGTGAAGTCAAAGTTGTAAGTGGCGAATATGGACAACCAGCTGAAATATATGTTAATGGAGTGCTGGGGAGCATTCAGACTGTATTAAACCTAGGAGATGATATTGTAATAAAACCCGCAGGTCAAGGGCTTAATGTAGCAATTTGTATAAAGGATATAATTGAATACTATAAAGGGGAAAATATCGAAGTTATAGTGAATGGTCAAATTAGTAATTTGAATTATTCAGTTAATGAAGGTGACCTTGTAGAAATAAGAGTTTTGGCTGAGGAAAAATCTGAGGATAAAACTCTTGATGAAATACTTACTG
>JARDZI010000311.1 GCA_029240935.1 Clostridiales bacterium | reverse complement strand
GAAGAAAACATTTCAGAGGATGAACTGGCTGAGCTTAAAAAGCTGATAGAAAAGAGGTAACATATGTTTGCTGAAATATTTTATTGGGTACTGAACATTAGCATTATCGGTAGTGGAGCAGGGCTAGTTGTATTAATACTAAGAAGAGTCAAAAAACTACCAAGGTTTGCTGTATATCTGCTCTGGGTAATTCCACTGCTTAGGTTATGGATACCCTTTGGCATTGCCAATCAATACAGCTTACTTAGCTTAGTTTCTAAATTTACAACAAGGACAGTTGTGATTTGGGAAGAGGTTCCTAGGGTTACAATGAGTAACTTTATTATGGGTGCAAACAGTTATTTCCCCATTAAATATAAAACAAATTTGATTGAAAGCATTTTAGGTGTTGCTTCTGTAGTTTGGATTATCGTTGCAGTTGCTGCAGTTTTAACCTCTATAATGTTATATTTCTTTACAAGGTCAGAATTGAGATCCCTAGAATTGATAAGAGACAACATATATAAATCCAATAAAATCACATCACCTGCTGTTTATGGCATTATTCACCCAAAAATCATAATACCTGAGGTAATTACAGAGGGTGATATTAATTATATTATTATCCACGAGGAAGTACATATTTGGCGCAAGGACAATTTGTTTCGTGTAATAGCTGTGATCACTGCTTGTGTGCATTGGTTTAATCCTCTGTCATGGGTATTCTTAAAATGCTTTTTTGAGGATATGGAATTGGCATGTGATGCAAAGGTGTTGAAAAATCTGGAGGAAAGACAAACAAAGGAATATGCCAGTGCTATTCTTGCATGTGCTGCTGGAAGAACCTTCTTCTCCTCTGCCTTCGGTGGAGCAAGAACCAGGCTTCGGATCGAAAATGTTTTATCCTATAATAAACTGACTATGATGTCCACACTCTGCTTTGCAGCATTAGTTGCAGCCATAATGGTTGCCTTAATTACAAATGCAACTATATAGGAGGGGTATATGAATAAAGTATTTACAGTTTTACTAGGCTTTGTTATTCTACTTGCAGGTTGTACTAAACAAAATAATATAAAGCTTTCAACTCCGGATAATGATGTTATTGGTTACAGTGTTTCTAGCTATATTATGGTTGGAGCAGAACAAACTTAATTGATGATTTATTTGAAAGATTGAACTCACTTACTTTTGAAGAAACCTCCGAGGAAATAGACTTAATGAGTACTATTATGGTAAATTTCTCTACCAAGGGTAAAAGTATAAAGAGATTTGGTGTTGATAAAAATGGTATCTTCTGGCTCGATGGTGAAACCCAATGTTATAAAATTAAGCCTGGTTCCTTTGATTATGAGTACTTAAAGGAGATATATGATAATAGTAAACAAAAATAGGGGGGATTGTAAATGACCTATAAAAAGTTTTATTTTATTTCACTTGGGGCTCTAATTTTGGCTTGTGCATATCCAATATATATGGGTATAGCAACAATTGTAAGTTATATAAGTAATGGATTTATTGATGTGGGTGACTATCGCAAATATGTTATTCCATATACACCCATATGCATTGCTTTAATAATTTCTGTTGCATTATTGCCAGTTGCTTTCAAGCTTTGTAAAAAATACACGCTGGTTGCCACTTCGGCTTTAGCAACCACTTTATTTTTTATAGCTGAAATTTGCTTTGAACAAATAGAAGTTCGTTCCATGAATTTGATAATGCAGCTTCAGGGCTGGCAGCTTAGTTTGTGTATGGTTACACCGGAAGTTCAAAAATTTATTGGGAAACCTATTTATGCACAAAACAATCCTGCCTTTAAGATTCACTTTTATATTATTTCTATAGTAATCATTCTTGCTGTTATTAATGTAATATATGGATTTTCAAAAATGCTCAAAGAAGAGGTATATGACAAAAAACGGCCACTAATTGCACAAGCTGTAACCACAGGGATATTTATTGGACTTTGCATATTTGCATGCTTTACTGCTTTTTATAGAACAGGAGCAATAAATATTTCCCCAATGTCTGCAACCCTAATGAGTATGTTTTTTATAGTTTTCGGTATTACGGTTGGTGTTTATGTAGGCTCCATATTCTATGGAAAGAAAAAACTGATGTCTGTGATTGTTCCCGGAATTATTTCTTCAATAACGACAATTGTTATGTATATTGGAGAGCTAATACTAATGGGAGGCATTCTTTTTAAATTTGGAAATGGATTTTTATTTGAACCAATTTTTGCAATTCCATTTGCAATAATAGACTTTATAGTAATTTTAATTTCTGGAATCATAACATATTGGCTACTGTACTTTCTTAGGGAAGGTGCCAGCCATGAGAATATGTTTGAGGATAAATAGTGGGAAATATGGTATAATTTTATACAGGTAAATTATTGGAGGAGATAATTAATGAAATCCTTGATTATATATTGTTCCGACTACAGGAATAACACTGAAAAAATTGCACGGATATTTGCTGAGAAAATTGATTCGGAGCTAATAAACATAAGGGATGTTGGTGATTTTGACATACAAAATTACGATCTAATTGGATTTGGTTCTGGGGTGTACAGGGAGAGCCTGTCGCCAAAGCTGTTTAAATTGGTTGATAAATTAAGTTTAAGGGATAAAAATGTTTTCGTATTTTCAACTAGTGGAGCTGGGATGGCATACTATAACAGAAAGCTAATTAAACTTCTAGAGTCAAAAGGAGTAATAAATAGGGGAAGCTTTTCATGTAAGGGCAGCTTTACAGCAGTGGAATTTACAAAGAATAAGATTTTTGATATTATAGGCAGATTATCACAGGGGCATCCTGATGAAAAAGATTTTAAAGAAGCAGAAAGGTTTATTTGTAGAGTAATGGATTCACTTTAAGATTGCAGCAAGTTCAAGTCTCTATAGGAGCATAGACATTATGAGTTAAGTATGTTAAAAAATAATATTGACCAAATGATGGCAAGTAACATTTTAAAGCTAAACATTACTTGCCATCATTTTTTATTCAAAAACATTATTTATAATGAAATAGATATTCATAAATTATGCTCATATAACAAAACTAATTCTTTTTTTCTTTTACCGGAATCCAAATTTCGCTGATATAGTCTTCCTTGCTGTTGTCTCCCTCAGTATAATACTCAATATCATAATCTGAAATAAGTTTATAATCAGATTGTGGAAGCCACTCACTATAAACCCTTTGCCACATATTCTGAATTGATTTTGGCATTGGCCCAACACAAGTAAAGATTGCCCATGTATATGATGGAATTTCTAATACCTCAAAATCCTCTGGGATATCTTTTACATACTTCTCTTCACAGCCAATACCATATTTCCAGGTCTTTGTATCTCCCTCAGCCTGTGCACAGATGCCCATCATACCACATACTTTGTTATGCATACCTCTATTATAATACTCACTCCAAAACTTTGGGATTTCCACCTGTGAAGTCTCATCTGAAAATGATCTTGTCTTTGTTACTACCCTAAAGGATTCTTTTTTTACAATTCTGTAATCCATTATATTACCACCCTCCAATATAATTTTGAGTACAAGTCGATTGAAAGATTTTAAAACGGTTCCTTCCTTTTTTGCATGGTTAGGTGTTATCCCATGAAATCTGCTGAATGCTTTGGAAAAGCTTTCAGGTGTTTCATAGCAATATTTCAGTGCAATATCAATAACCTTTTCCTCTCCCTTTAACAAATCCTGTCCTGCCAGTGAAAGACGTCTGTTTCTAATATACTCCCCAAGGGTTAGGCCAGTTAGTAAATTAAAGGTTCTTTGAAAATGAAAGCTGGAGATATAAATATGCTCTGCTACATCTTCACAGGTTATATTATCCAGCAAATGCTCCTCCATATAGTCAATTGCATGGTTTAAGGATTGTAACCATTCCATCTCTTATCATCTCCTTGTACTAATAGAGTAGTAAAATTTTACTTTATAATCCTGTCAGTAATTGCTATGGTTTGTCTGATGCTATCTATAAGCCATCTTTTATATGATGGCAGTATAATTAAAAGAAAGTATTATATCTACATTTTACTACATTTTGGTACAATATTGGATAATTCACTTCACTTTCAGGGCTGTTTTTATGTTTATAATTGACAGATGTAGACACCCTTCTTCCAAATTTCTAGTAAGTAATAAGTCATATGGCTGCCATTATACCCTTGTTATTTTTGTTATCAAATCTGCATAGGAATCCTCCAAGGTGGCTTTTAAAAGAAGGATAGAATTTTGATTGAGAATT
>JARDZI010000310.1 GCA_029240935.1 Clostridiales bacterium | reverse complement strand
TACAATATATCTTTATTATGGCGGATGGGGTCACTGTAACATTGCAAAAATGAATGAGGAAATGACTGGTTTTATTCCATTTGAAGATGGTGAAACTTTCAAGGAAGTAACTCCCTATGGTTATGTAGAAGGTCCATGTATGATCAAAAAGGATGGATTATACTATTTTATGTGGTCATCAGGGGACTGGACAAATAGTTCATATCATGTGTCATATGCTATAAGTACAAGTCCAATTGGTCCATTTGAAAAAAAAGCAACAATCCTTGAAGCTCAAGAACCTATAGCAGTAGGACCTGGTCATCATAGCTATTTGCAATTACAGGATGAAGATAAGTGGTTAATTGTATATCATCGTCGTCTTATTGGAGAAACAGATCCTGGAAGTCGCATATTGTGTATAGATAAATTAGAAATTGATAATGGAACTATTAAAAAGGTTGTTATAACATAAGTTATCAAGTCCTAGATCTATTCCTTTAATATTCTTTAATTTATCATCCCTATCATTTTTGTTGATTATATCAAAATAGCTTCCAACAAAACTATAAAATGGTAGTAGATAAGAGTATTAAAAATGTGCAAAGATTATCTATGCACATTTTTTCATTCTTAAATAAAATTATTTGATACTTTTTTCGAATATTTGTGACTAGTTCAAAACTCTGTTTATATCCAACAAATAAAGCCTCGAGTTATTTACCATGGTTCTGATCTATAAGAATTACTATATACTTGCTAGTCCTTCAACCTTTTTATAGCCTTCCTTAGCATGAGCTTTAGCCTTATATTCCTTTAGCTCCTCCATATTTTCAAAGGCTGTTGAAATCATAAGCTTTATTCTGTTTAGTTGATTTACTTCACTTGCACCAGGATCATAGTCTATGGCTACAATGTTAGTTCCTGGATAAACTCTTTTTAGCTCCCTCATCATTCCTTTTCCAGTTACATGATTTGGCAAGCATGCAAAGGGCTGCATACAAATTATATTTTTCACTCCACTTTCAATAAGCTCAACCATCTCTCCTGTTAAAAACCAACCTTCTCCAGTCTGATTCCCAAGAGAAACAACAGAGGACGCTCCCCTGCCTAGCTCTTTAATTGACTTTGGAGCATGAAATCTATTACTGCCTTCAAGTACTTTCTTAAGAGTCTTCCTATAAAACTCAATGCCAGTAATTGCTGCAAGTCCTAAAACTTGAGAGGACCTACTTCCTGATAGATATTTGAAGTTATAATCCTTACCATAGGCACAGTATAATAGAAAATCTGTAAGGCCAGGCATTACTGCTTCTCCACCTTCAGCCTCAACAATGTTTACTACATTGTTGTTAGCAAGGGGGTGGAATTTAACAAGTATCTCACCAACTAGTCCAACCTTTGGTTTCTTTTCATCAGTTATTTCTAGTTCATCAAATTCCTTTACAATACCTTTTATATTCCCTTCAAAACCCTTTTTTGTAGCACTTTTAAGTGAGCCAGTACATATACTAACCCATTTTTCATATAACTCATTAGCAGTTCCCTTAATTCTTTCATAAGGCCTTACCCTATATAGTACATTCATAAGTAAGTCCCCATATACAATTGCCATTAAAGCTTTATTTAATAATCCTAATGAAAATTTAAACCCTGGATTCTTCTCCATACCACTAGCATTTAAAGATATAACAGGAACATTCTCAAAGCCTGCATCCTTTAATGCTTTTCTCAAGAAACCTATATAATTTGTTGCCCTGCATCCCCCACCTGTTTGGGAAATCATTACTGAAGTGTTATCCAAATCATAATTACCGGATTTTAATGCTTCAATAAGCTGTCCTATAACTATTACTGCAGGATAACAGGCATCATTATTTACATATTTCAAGCCTATATCTACAGCATTGTTATCTACAGATGGTGGAACAACCAAATTATAACCTGATTGCTTAAATGCTTCCTCTAGAAATTGAAAATGTATGGGAGACATTTCAGGTGCTAAAATGGTATGGGTTTTCTTCATTTCTTCAGTAAAAACAACTTTTTTATACCTGTTATTTATCCTTTTTAGCTTGAAAGCGTTTTTCTCCCTTTCAAGCATAGTTGCCTTTAGAGAACGGAGTCTTATCCTTGCTGCTCCAAGATTATTCCCCTCATCTATTTTGAGGGATGTATAAACCTTTGAATTTCCATTTAATATTTCCTGTACTTGATCAGTTGTTACAGCATCTAAACCACATCCAAAGGAGTTTAATTGTACTAATTCTAAATCCCTTTCCATAGATACAAAGCTTGCAGCAGCATAAAGCCTTGAATGATATGCCCACTGGTCTACAACCCTAAGTGGTCTTTCAATTTTACCTAAATGGGATACAGAGTCTTCTGTTAATACTCCCATTCCAAGAGTATTTATCATCTCTGGTATACCATGATTTATTAGTGGGTCTATATGATAAGGCCTGCCTGCTAAAACAATTCCCTTAACTCTCTTTTCTCTAATGAGCTTTATTGCTTCCTCTCCAGCCTTTTGAATATCCCATTTAAATGCTTCCTGCTCTTTATATGCCTTACCTACACATTCCTTAAGCTCATTTTTATCAATATTAAATACTCTTAATTCTTCATACAATCTCTTTACTAATTTTTCTTCATTATCAAAGGGTAGGAAAGGTTTCATGTATAATATGTTTTTCTCTCTTAATACATCCATATTATTTTTTATAACCTCTGGATAGGAGGCTACAATTGGGCAATTAAAATGATTATCCGCCTCCATTTCCTCCTGCTGTTCATGAGTAATACAAGGATAAAAAATATATTTTATACCCTTATCAACAAGATTCATAATATGACCATGTACTAACTTTCCAGGATAACATACTGACTCTGAAGGTATGGTTTCTATTCCCGATTCATATAGCTTATTTGAGGACCTATCAGATAACTCCACCCTAAATCCAAGCTCTGTAAATAGTGTAAACCAAAAAGGATAATCCTCATACATATTTAGGACTCTTGGGATACCAACACTTCCCCTTTTCGCCTCAGAACTTATTAGTGGTTTGTATTTAAATATTCTTTTATATTTATAATTAAATAGATTTGGTAAATTGTCATTATTCTTTTCCTTACCTGCTCCTCTTTCGCACCTGTTACCTGATATGAATTTTTCACCATTTCCAAAATTGTTTATTGTTAATAAACAATTATTAGAACACAATCCACATCTTGCAACATTTGTCTTAATGATAAATTCATTTAATTCACTTTCACCAAGTAAACTTGTTATATTACCACTTTGATATCTTTCCTTTGCTATTAATGCTCCTCCAAAGGCTCCCATTATGCCAGCAATATCAGGTCTTATTGCTTCTCTTTCAGACAATATTTCAAAGCTTCTAAGAACTGAATCATTATAAAAGGTCCCCCCTTGGACAACTATTTTATCTCCTAATTCCTTAGGACTTCTTACTTTAATTACTTTAAATAGAGCATTTTTTATTACAGAATAGGATAATCCTGCAGAAATATCACCTACCTGTGCTCCTTCCTTTTGTGCTTGCTTAACCCTTGAGTTCATGAAAACAGTACATCGTGAACCTAAGTCAACTGGTTTTTTAGAAGTAAGAGCTGCTCTGGCAAAATCCTCTATATTCATATCAAGTGAACTTGCAAAGGTATCTAGGAAGGAACCACAGCCTGAAGAGCATGCTTCATTAAGAAGAATACTCTCAATAACTCCATCCTTAATTTTTAAGCACTTCATATCCTGTCCACCTATGTCTAATATAAAATCTACTCCAGAACAAAAATAATTTGCTGCCTTATAATGGGCAATTGTTTCTATCTCACCGATATCAACCTTCAAAGCTGCCTTTAGTAGTCCTTCTCCGTAACCTGTAACAGTAGAATTAACAATTTTTGCTTTTGGAGGTAAAATACTATAGAGTTTTTTAAGCACTTTAATAGTAGATTTAAGCGGACTTCCCTCATTGCTCCCATAATAGGTAAAAAGCAGTGCTCCGTCAGAGTCAATTAGAGCTACTTTTGTCGTAGTAGAACCTGCGTCTATACCTAAAAAGCAATCTCCCTCAAATGAGGATAATTCTCTTCTACCTACAGAATTTCTACTATGCCTTAATTTAAATTCTTCATACTCTTCTTCATTTGAAAAAAGAGGTTCCAATCTATTAGATTCAGCTATAGATGAAATTTCAAATTCCTCAAGGTTTCTAATTAATGTATTAAACAATATATGGTTTTCACTCATAGACGCTAGTGCA
>JARDZI010000034.1 GCA_029240935.1 Clostridiales bacterium | reverse complement strand
ATATAACTGCAGCTCACGATGTTGGACATGCATTTGATAAAGAAGAAGTAATTGGACAGATAAATGGTGGTATCTCGATGGGTTTAGGCTATGGAATTTTCGAAGAGGTTTCAATGGAGAATGGGGTAATTAAGAATAGAAATTATGATACTTACCTAATTCCCACTGCCGTTGATATGCCTGATACAAATCCCATAGTTGTAGAGCATCCAAGTTTAACAGGACCCTATGGTGCTAGAGGCCTTGGAGAACCAGTTACATGTGCAGTGGCTCCAGCAATTATAAATGCAATTGCAGATGCTGCAGGTTTTTACATAAGAGATATACCTGCAAGCTTGGAGAATGTACTGTCATATGCTAGAAAAAATGTTGATACCAATACTTTGAGGGGGCAATAATATGTCAATTTTTATTAAAAATGGTTGGCTTGTTTTAAATAATGAAAATAGAGAAATTATTAAAGATGGTTATATATACATAGAAAATGATTCTATTTCAGAAATCGGGAAGGAAAGAATTAGAAGCATTGAACTAGAAAACATTGCAGATGAAACAATAGATGCAAAGGGAAAAATAGTTTTGCCAGGTTTAGTTAATGCCCATACACATCTTTTCCAAACCTATATGAGAGGTCTTGCAGATGACAAACCACTTTTAAATTGGTTAAAGGAAGAGGTTTGGCCCTTCGCCATTTTAATGGAGGAGGAAGATTTTTATCTGGCAGCACTAATTGGCTCCTTAGAAAATCTAAAAACAGGAGCCACTAGTGTTATTGATCAACATTATATTCACACATATAAAACTACCTCGGAAAAAGTATTCAAGGCTATGGAAGCTTCAGGTATTAGAGGAAACCTATGTCGTGTATTTGCTGATAGAGGATATGAAGAAAAGCTAAGTGAAAAGCCTGAAGTAATTTTAAGTGAATTGGAAAAAACCTATAGTGAATGGCATGGAAAACAAGAGGGAAGATTAACCATGTCACTTGGACCAATAAATCCATGGGGGGTATCACCAGAAACAATAATAAAAACTAAGGAATTCGCAAAAGCTAAGGGACTTAAATATCAAATTCATACTGCTGAAACTAGAGATGTTGTTCAAACTTCAATTGATAACTATGGACTAAGAAATGTAGATTTCTTTGAAAGTCTCGGCATATTAGATGAAGATACACAGCTAGCTCACTCTGTATGGTTAAGTCCACTTGAGATAGAAACTGTTAGAAAAAGAGGTTCTATGGTTGTTCACTGCCCTGTAGCAAATATGTATCTTGCTTCTGGAGTAGCACCCCTACCAGCCTTTAGAAAGGCTGGAATACCAGTTGCTTTGGCAACTGATGGACCAGGCAGCAACAATTCACAGGATATGCTTAGCACTCTTAAATACACAGCATTACTACAAAAGGTGAATACATTAAATGCTCAAATACTATATCCTGAGGATGTACTTGAAATGGCGACCTTAGGCGGTGCCAATGCTATGGGTATGAAAAATTTAGGTTACCTGGACAAGGGAATGAAGGCAGATATTATATTAGTAGACTGGCAAAAACCTCATATTGCACCTGTACATAAGCCTGTTTCTTCAATTGTTTATAATGCTAATGGAAATGATGTTGACACAGTAATTGTAGATGGAAAAATAGTTGTAAGAAACAAAGCATCAGTACTAGTAGATGAAATGGCATTGATAGAAGAATGTCAGGAAAGAGTTGAATATTTGAAAACAAAAAAACTCAGATAAAGCTTTAATTTCTAATAATAGCAATATTTTTGAAGGGGGTTAAGCTAATTTATGGCTAAAATATTAGGTATTTGTGGGAGTGTGCGCCTAGGTGCAACAGATTATGCACTTAAAGAGGCATTAAGGGAAGCTGAGAAAATACCTGGCATTGAAACTGAAATTTGGAGTGTAAGAGGAAAAAAAATAAGTCCATGTGTTCATTGTGATGCCTGTATCAGAAATAATAGCATGTGTATTATTAAGGATGATATAAAGGATTTAGAAGAAAAATTTATTAATGCAGATGGTTATATTATTGCTTCACCAGTTTATGACATGTCCATAACTGCACAATTGGCAATGGTATTTAACAGATTAAGACCAAGTTATTTGGTTTATCCAGGGAAACTAAAGTACAAGCCTGGTGGTGCTATTACAACTGGAGGTACTCGTCACGGTGGACAAGAATTTGTTCTTCAAAATATACTAAACTTTTACTTAATGCATGAAATGTTTGCTTTAGGTGGTTTAGGTGGTTGTTACAACGGAGGAAAAATTTGGTCCAAGGATAATAAGGTTCAAGGAGCTAATGATGACTTGGTTGGAATGGAAACAGTTAGAAAATTGGGCAAGGCAATAGGTGAAGCAACAATCGTATCACTTGAAGGAAGAAAAAGGTGGGAAGAAATTGCTGGGCAAAGCAATTTAAGTATTGAAAGTACTTCACCACTATTTGACCATTAAAATAAAACATTTTATAATTAAAACCTATTTTTAGATTATAAAAATCTTAGGAGGTTGACCGCATGTCCGTTCTGTTAGATATGAAAAACATTTGCAAGAATTTTACAGGGGTAAAGGCAAATAAGGATTGTAATTTACAGATTGAAAAGGGTGAAGTACATGCCCTTTTAGGAGAAAATGGAGCTGGAAAAAGCACATTAATGAACGTTTTATATGGTCTCTATGCACCATCATCTGGGGATGTAATTTGGAAGGGGCAAAAGGTAGAAATCAAAAGTCCAAAGGCTGCAATTGAGCTTGGAATAGGAATGGTTCATCAACATTTTATGCTTATACCTGCACTTAGTGTTATAGAAAATGTTGTTTTAGGTATGCACTCAGGAAAAAAAGCTTATCTAGATTTAAAAAATGCAGCAGAAAAATTTGAAAAATTATCTGAAAAGTATAATATGCATATAGATCCATGGGCTGAGGTTGGACAGCTATCTGTAGGTCAGCAGCAAAGACTCGAAATATTAAAGGCATTATACAGGGGAGCTGATTTACTAATTCTTGATGAACCAACTGCTGTACTTGTTCCCCAGGAGGTAGATGAGCTGTTCCAAATCATTAGAAAGCTTACCAGTGAAGGACATACAGTTATATTTATAAGTCATAAGTTAAATGAGGTAATGTCCATT
Organism: Clostridiales bacterium; assembly: GCA_029240935.1. Lineage (GTDB taxonomy): Bacteria > Bacillota > Clostridia > Clostridiales > Caloramatoraceae > JARDZI01. The sequence goes on along the minus strand of JARDZI010000034.1, from coordinate 14,689 downwards.
TGTGATCGTGTAACAGTTTTAAGATTAGGTGAGTCAATTACAACAATAGAAACTAAGGATACTGATAAGGAAGAATTAGCACGTCTAATGGTAGGAAGAGAAGTATCATTAATGATGGACAAAATATCCCCTAAATTGGGAAATGTAGTTCTGGAAGTTAAGAACCTTGAATGCATTAATAATAAAGGAATAAAGGCCCTAAAGGGACTTAACCTAAAGCTTCAGGCAGGAGAAATACTTGGAATTGCTGGAGTTGATGGAAATGGACAATCAGAGCTAGTAGAAGCAATTGTTGGTTTAAGAAAGGTAACAAATGGACAAGTCATCATTAACAGCCATGATGTAACTAATAAATCACCGAGGGAAATACTTGATGAAAAAGTAGGACATATTCCTGAGGACAGACATAAAAGGGGTGTTGCTCTTCCAATGAACCTTACCGAAAATATAATGCTAATGAGCTATTATAAGGAACCTTATTCAAAAGGGATAAGATTACATTGGAATAAAATATATGAAAATGCAGAGAAAATAATTGAACAATTTCAGATTAAAACACCAAGCAAGGACGAGTTAATGAAAAATTTATCTGGAGGTAATCAACAGAAAATTGTTTTAGGAAGAGAAATTAGTAAGGATCCAAATCTTCTAATAGCAATGCATCCTGTACGTGGATTGGATATTGGAGCTACTGAATATGTACATGAAAGGCTCGTTGAACAGCGAGACCAAGGAAGAGCAGTTCTGTTAATCTCTGGAGAGCTTGAGGAGTTAATCACTTTAAGTGACAGAATTGCTGTTATGTATGAGGGTGAAATAATGGGTATTGTTGATGCAAAGGATGTTAACATTCAAGAATTGGGACTAATGATGACAGGTGCAAAAAAGAATGCAGTATAAATAAATTTTATATGGTTCTAATTATTAATAACATAAATAATAGATTTTGAAAAAAAGGGGGGGTATTCCTCAGAAATTTACAATTTTCCTTAGTCTTTTCTGTTAGACTTTAAAAACCACAGAAAATAAATAATTAGGGGGATTTCAAATGAAAAAATTTGTAAAAACACTTGCAATTACATTAGTAGCACTTTCATTATTCCTTACAGCATGTGGTAAATCCGGAGAAACTACTAACACAGGAGATACTGGGAAAAAAGATGAAACAAAGAAGTTAAAGGTTGCATTGCTGCTTCCAGGAACAATCAACGACAATGGTTGGAATGCTACAGCATACAATGGCTTAATGCTTATCGAAAAGGATTTAGGAGCAGAAGTTTCTTATGCTGAAAAAATTCCTCAATCAGACTTCGAAGAAATATTTAGAAATTATGCAACACAAGGCTTTGATTTAGTTATTGGTCATGGGGATGAATTTGCAGATGCTGGAATGAGAGTAGCAAAAGAATACCCAGATGTTAAATTCCTTATTACAAGTACAGATAAATTCCAAGGTCCAAACCTTGCTTCTGAAAACACAAATCCAGCAGAAATGGGATTTTTAGAGGGTGTAGTAGCTGCATTAGCTACAAAAACAAATAAAGTTGGAGCCGTTGGAGGTATGGAGCTCATTTCAATAACTGCAGCATGTGAAGGCTTTGTAGCAGGAGCAAAATATATTAATCCTAATATAGATGCAACTGTAACTATGACAGGTGATTTTGATGATGCACTAAAGGCTAAGGAAGCTGCTAAGGCATTAATAACAGAGGGTGCCGATGTTGTAATGCTAGATGCTGACCAAGCAGGACTAGGTGTTATTGAAGCTTGTCAGGAAAAGGGTGTATATGCTGTTTCTTCAATATCACCACAACATGAATTAGCACCAGATACAGTTTTGGGAAGTGGAATTAGTGATGTTCCATTAGCTATGGAATTAGTTGCAAAGCATGTTATGGACGGAACCTTCGAGGCTCAGTTCTATGAATTAGGCCTTACTGATGGTGCAGTATACTTTGTTCCAAACCCAAAGTTTGAAAGTATTTACAAGGATAAACTTAATGAAGTAATCGAAGATATAAAGAGCGGAAAAATAAATGTTGCAGAATTAATAAAAAAGTAATTAATTAACTTATACCTTGAAGTTTAAGTTAAAAGCTGAAATAGCTTTTAACTTAAACTTAACAAAAACAGGAGGAGTATTATGAAACGGTTACTTATAAAGAATGCAGACTGGATTATTACCATGAATTCTAAAAAAGAGCGTCTGAAAAATACTGATATTATAATTGAGGATAATGTGATTTCGAAAATAGGCAAAAACCTCGATAAGGATGGGGTTTTTGATGAAATAATTGATGCTACAGGAATGATAGCCCTTCCTGGATTTGTTAATACACACCATCATTGCTTCCAGTCACTTGTAAGAAATATAACAGTGGCAAATGGATTACATTTAGAACCATGGCTTGTAGCCGTATATGATATATTTCAAGATTTAACTCCTGAGGCTGTAGAAGCAGGAGCAACTGTTGCACTTGGTGAATTACTAAAGACCGGATGTACAACTTCCCAGGATCATCATTATGCTTTTCCAAATAATAGAGATGAATATTTAATTGATGCTGAAATCAAAAGCGCAAGAAAACTTGGTATTCGTTTTCATCCAACTCGTGGAAGTATAACAAAGGATGATCTTCCACATTCACAAAAAACATTGGTGGGTGATGAAGACGATATATTAACTGATTCTGAAAGGCTTATAAAAACCTATCATGACTCAAACAGATATTCAATGCTTAGAATGGGATTAGCTCCTTGCTGGCATGGATTTGACACAACAGAAAGATTAATGAATGAAACCCTTCAATTAGCAAGAAAGTATGAAGGAGTTTACTGTCATACTCATTTAGGTGAAAGTAAAGCTGAAGCAGCTTTATGTATTGAAAAGTTTGGCTGTCGTCCAATTGAATATGTTCGCCGATTAGGATGGCTTGGAAAGGATATATATTTTGCACATGGAGTTCAATTTAATGATGAAGAGGTTAAAGTAATTGCAGAAACTGGCACAGGCATCGCCCACTGCCCAAATTCTAATATGTATTTAAATTCTGGTGTTTGTCGTGTTCCAGATCTCTTGGAGGCAGGAGCAAATATTGGTTTAGCAGTTGATGGCTCTGCAAGTAATAATTCATCAAATATGATGACAGAAATTAGAACAGCATACCTTGTACACCGATTAACCTATGGAAATAAAGCCCCAACAGCTGAACAAATACTTGAAATTGCTACATTTAGAGGTGCCAAGGTTTTAGGTAGAGATGACATAGGACGTCTTGCTCCTAATATGGCTGCAGATATTGTTTTAATGAACTGGAAGCAACTTCAGTATGCTGGTGGTTGTAATGATCCAGTTGCAAGTATAGTAATGAGTGGCGATAGTAGAATGGTAGATACTGTTCTTGTTAATGGGAAAGTAGTCGTTAAGAAAGGTAATTTAACAACTATAGATGAGCAGAAGGAAACTGAATGGGTAAATAGAGTTGGGAAAAATATGCTTCGAAGAGCTTCGGCAAGAGTAAAGGGATTAGATCAGGACTTAGATTAAAATCTGTAATGAGGTGATACTGTGGCATTAATTATTAAAAATGGTTTCATAATTACTGAGGAAGGAATTATTAAATCTGACATACTTATAGAAAACGAAAAAATAACAACCATTGCCTCAAATATTATAGCTGAACCAATTGATGAAATAATTGATGCAAATGGAAAGTTCATTATGCCTGGAATAATAGATGCACACGTTCATTATTATATGAAAACAGCTGAAGGTAGAACCATTGACAATTACGAAAGTGGAACAACTTCAGCAGCTTTTGGTGGAGTAACTACTTTTATTGATTATGCAAGCCCAATTGAAGGTAAAGGTTTGTTAGAAGCTTTGAAAGCTAGAGAGAATGAAGCACAGGGACATTCATTTATAGACTATAACTTTCATATGGAGATAACTGGTGAGTTTGAACAGGATTTTAATCAGCTTCAAGATTTAAAAAAATATGGTATAACAAGCTTAAAGATATATACTACATATGGAAGTTCTCAACTTTCAGAGGATAGGATACCTTCATTATTAAAGAAGGCTAAGGAAAACAATATGTTAGTTACAGTTCATGCTGAGGATAATGATATAGTAACTAATTTAAAAAAGAAGTTTATTCATGAAGAAAAATCATCTCCTAAATATCATGCTGAAAGCAGACCTAATGAAGCTGAAACTACAGCAATTAAAAAAATATTAAAAATGGCAAAGGAAGTCGATGCCCCAGTATATTTTGTTCATGTTTCAACTGGAGAAGGGGCAGAAATTATTAAAAATGCCAGAATATCAGGGCAAAAGGTTTATGGTGAAACTTGTCCACATTACTTATTATTAACAGATGACTGCTATAAGGGAGAGGAACCTCAAAAATATATAATGACACCTCCTCTTCGTAAAGGAGGGGATCAAAATATATTATGGAAAAGCATTGTAGATGGTACATTACAGTGTATAACTACAGATCATTGTTCCTTCCATATTAAGGACAAATTAAAATCAAAAAGCTGTTTTGATACTATACCAGGTATTGGAGGATCAGAAACCTTACTTTCTTTATTATTCAGTCAAGGTGTTAATAAAGAATTTTTTTCAATAGAGCATATGGTAAGCCTGCTATCCACAAATCCAGCAAAAATGTTTGGTCTATATCCTCAAAAAGGCACTATTAAAGTTGGAAGTGATGGAGATTTAGTAATTTTTGACCCAAAAAAAGAAGTTACGCTAAAGGGCTCAGAATTGCATTCTGCTGCTGAATATACTGTGTTTGAGGGATATAAGCTAAAAGGATATCCAGTTATGACAATTATAAGAGGAAGTATTATTTGCAAAAATAATAAGTTGATGGCTACTAAACCAACAGGAAAATTTATAAGAGCAAGAAATATTAATACTTGATATATTAAAAAATTGGAGGAATTTAAATGAAACACTTTTTAAAAACATTGTCAATTCTTTTACTTGCATTTTCATTATTACTTACATCCTGTGGAAAATCAGAAACCAAAACTACTACAGATAATACTGCCAAGAAGTTAAAGGTAGCATTACTACTTCCAGGAACAATTAATGACAACGGTTGGAATGCTAAAGCTTATAATGGTATAAAGTTGGTTGAAACGGAATTAGGTGCAGAAGTAGCTTATACAGAGAAGGTATCACAGTCTGATCAGGAAGAAGTTTTTAGAAATTATGTTCTTCAGGGCTTTGATGTACTAATTGGACATGGTTTTCAATTTGGTGATGCAGCAAAGAGAGTTGCTAAGGATTATCCAAATGCTAAATTTTTGATTACTAGTACAGATATTAACCAGGCTCCAAATCTTGCATCAACTAACACAAATCCAATGCAAATGGGATTTTTAGAAGGTGTAGTAGCAGGATTAGTAACAAAGGCTAATAATGTCGGTGCAGTTGGAGGACAAGAAATACCTCCAATAATTTCTGGTGTACAAGGGTTTGAAGCAGGGGTTAAATATATCAATCCTGATGCCACAGTAACCATATCAATGACAGGCGATTTTGAAGATGCAATAAAAGCAAAGGAAGCTGCAAAGGCATTAATAACTCAAGGTGCTGATATTGTAATGCTAGATGCAGATCAAGCGGGATTAGGTGTAATCGAGGCTTGTAAAGATAAAGGTGTATATGCTGTTTCCTCAGTAAGTTCTCAACATGAGTTAGCTCCAGATACTATTTTGGGCAGTGGAATTAGTGATGTTCCAAAGGCCATAGAAGCTGCTGTTAAACACATTATGGATGGTGACTTTAATGCTCAGTTCTATGATATGGGAGTAAAAGAGGGTGCTGTATACTTTGTACCGAATCCAAAGTTTGAAAGCATGTATAAAGAAAAACTAGCTCAAGTCATTGAAGATATTAATAGTGGAAAAATTAATGTAGCAGAATTAGTTAAAAATAATTGATTATAGGCTTGAAAAAGTAAGAAATACATTATATAATAAAACTATAATTGAATTGTCTTGCAAAATGTCTATATCTTGGTGCCGGGAACTAGGATAATAGCTTTTGTATTTAAGAGATAACGTTTGGCCGGTTCTGGCTGAGCGTTATCTCTTTATTTATATATTCTAAAAATTATTTAGGCTAACTAATTTAATCATATTTAATATATGATTGAAAATAAATTCTATAATTTAAGGAGGAATTAAAATGAAAACAGGATTAAAAGGAAAACACTTATTATGCGAGCAAGATTGGTCAAATGAGGAATTAGAAACACTTTTTAAAGTAGCAGAAGAGCTTAAAATGAAGTATGCATTAGGTGAAGATGCAGAATACTGCAGATTAAAAACATTATTCATGCTTTTCTTTGAGGAATCAACCCGTACAAGAAATGCTTTTGAATGTGGTATTACTCAATTAGGTGGACATGGAAACTATTTAACACCAAAAGCAACTCAAATTGATCATGGTGAAACACCAAAGGATACAATTGAAGTTTTAAGCAGAATGGGACATGGTATTGGAGTTCGTAATACACTAGTTGGTGGACATAAATGGATGGCTGAATTAGCTAAGCATTCAAAAATTCCAGTATATAATATGCAATGCGACATATGGCATCCAACACAATCACTTGCTGATTTGTTTACTATAAAAGAAAAATTCAACAATGATTTAAAGGGCAAAAAATTTGTTATTTCCTGGACTTCAGCTGGAAACTACATGAGACCATTATCAATGGCTCAATCACTAGTAACCTTAATGCCACGTTTTGGACTTGATGTAACATTAGCTCATCCAAAGGGATTCGAATTACAGCCTGATGTAATGGAAATGGCAAGGGAAAATGCAAGAAAGAATGGTTCCAAGTTTGAAGTAGTATATGATATGGATGAAGCTTGTAAGGATGCTGATGTGGTTTATGCTAAGGGTTGGGGACCAATAATGACTGTAGGCGATGATGAGGTTGCAGGAGTTAAAATGATTAATGAAAACCCAGGCTGGTTAGTAGATTCAAGAAGAATGAAATTAGCAAAGGAAAGTGCAATTTACATGCACTGCATGCCAGCTGACAGAGGTATTGAAGTAACAGATGAAGTTTATGATGGACCACAATCTGTTATATATGATGAAGCAGAAAATAGAATGCACACAATTAAAGCGCTAATGGCTTTAACAATGGGTAACATGACAGGCAGAAGATAATTAAATTAAAGATAATAATGTGTTAACACTTATGGTAGGACACAGGGATTTACATAAATCCCTGTCTGATGCATAAGTATGCAAAAACTACTAAGGAGTGATTATATTGTTTAAAAAAGAGAATTGTAAGGGAGCAGATATATCTTCATCAATCTGCGGAATAAAAATGCAAAGCCCATATATATTAACATCTGGTCCCCTTTCCTATGCAGCTGAAGGTTTGATTAGAGCTCATCAGGCAGGATGTGGAGCAGTTGTTACTAAGACAATAAGATTAGGTTCTGGTGCTATTAACCCAGTTAACCATATGTCTGTTCTTGGTAAGGATTCTTTAATTAACTGCGAAAAGTGGGCAGATACAGACAGACTACTTTGGTATGAAAGAGAAATACCAATGACTAAAAATGCTGGTGCTGTTGTTATAGGAAGTGTAGGACATTCACTAAAAGAGGCACAGGCTATAGTACAAGACGTTGAAAAAGCTGGTGCAGATATTATAGAGCTAGTATCCTATGCAGAAGAGACATTGCTTCCTATGTTGGATTTTACTAAAAATCATGTAAACATACCAGTTATATGCAAATTAAGCGGCAATTGGCCTAATGCAGTTTCATCAGCAACTAAATGCTTAGAGCATGGTGCAGATGGTATAGCAGCAATAGATTCAGTAGGACCAACTCTTAAAATAAATATAAAGGAAGCAAGACCAGAAGTTATGTCAGCTGACGGCTATGGCTGGATGTCAGGAGCAGCTATTAAACCAATTTCACTGAGAATTAATTCTGAAATCGCAAGAAATCATCCAGAACTTAAACACCTATATGGTAGTGGTGGATGTATGAGTGCTGAAGATGCAATAGAATTCCTTATGGCTGGATGTAATAATGTAGGTGTTTGCACTGTTGGTATTTTAAACGATATAGATTATATAGAAACTATGTGCTACGATTTATCAAGAACTTTGAAGAGATTAGGTTATAATTCATTACAGGATGTAATAGGAGTAGCACTTCCGAATTTTCCAAAGAAAGAGCGTATTTCTAAATTAATATTTGATTACAAGCCCAATTATGCACCATGTCAGGATATTTGTCCTGCAGGTGTAAATGTTCCTCAATATATTGAATCAGTAAGAAAAGGACAGTACCTAGACGCTTATAATATTGTAAGCAATACAAACCCATTCCCAGCTGTTTGTGGACGTGTATGTGATCATCCATGTGAAGCTCAATGTCGTAGAGGAGAAATGGATGAACCAATTCAGATACGTTTACTTAAGAGAACTGCTGCAGACAAAACTTATGAAGCATGTGGAGACAATTTACCACTTCCTCAAATGGAACCACAAAATGGAAAGAAAGTTGCAGTAGTAGGTGCAGGTCCTGCAGGTTTAAGTGCTGCTTATTATCTTTCAAAAAAAGGTTATAAAGTAGAAGTTCTTGAATCTAATCCAGTTGCTGGTGGTATGCTTGCAGTTGGAATTCCAGAATATAGATTACCTAAAGACATATTACAAAAGGAAATAAAAAGAGTTGAAAGAATGGGAGTAAACATTCGTACTGGCGTAAATGTAGGTAAGGATGTTACACTTGGAGATTTAAGAAGCCAGGGCTTTGACAGCATTTTAATAGCTGTAGGTGCTCAAGGTGGTTCTTCTCTGAATATCCCAGGTTCTGATCTCGCAGTATCAGGTATCCAATTTTTAAAGGATGTTAATTTACATACATCTGGCAGCTTACATGGTAAGAAAGTAGTCATTGTAGGCGGTGGTAATGTAGCAATGGACGCAGCAAGATCAGCTCTAAGAATAGGCTCTAATGATGTAACAGTTGCTTATAGAAGAACAAAAGCTGAAATGCCTGCATATCCAGAGGAAATAGTTGAAGCAGAAAAAGAAGGAATCAAATTCTTATTCCTTGCTTCTCCAAACAAGATTGAAGCTGGTAAATTCTATTATGAGCCTATGAAATTAGGTGAAAAGGATGCATCTGGCAGAAGAAAACCTGTTCCAAGCGGAGAACCAGTAGCTCAAGTTGATGCTGATATGGTTATAAGTGCTACAGAACAAAAGGTAGAAGCAGATTTTATGCCTCAAATCAATTCATGCACTAATTATAAATATAAGACAGTTGAAAACGATGTATTTGTTGCAGGTGATTGTCTAACTGGTCCAGCATCAGTAATAGGTGCAATTGCAGCTGGAAGAGATGCTGCTTCCGAGATAGATAAAAATCTTAGCGGAAATGGTAAAGTAGTGGACAGTGAAAAGGAAAGATCATTACGTTTATCAATAATTCAAAATGAAAGTACTCCAAGAAAGTCTTCTGAATTTATTGATTTGAAGGATAGAGTTCCTGGGTTTAAGGAAGTTGAACTTGGATTAAATGAAGCTGATTGTCGAGAAGAAGCAGGACGTTGCTTAAAGTGCGGATGTATAAACTGTGGAAAATGTGTAGCTGTATGTGCTTATGATGCTCGTAAATTAGAATTCCCTATTATGACAGTAGATCAAGATGCATGCCGCAGCTGTGGTTGCTGCGTAAGTGTATGTCCTACTGGGGCACTGACATCAATTGTTGCTGAACAGACAATGGAAGATATGGCAAGAGAAAAAGCTTCTGCTGATTTCTTTGCTGAATTTGCCAGTGCAGGACACTAAGACACTAATTAAATAATTAATACAAGAAATATTTATAGAATATGTTGTAGGATCAAATATGACCTGCAACATATTCTATAAAATTTAAATAGAATAATTTATGGTAATTTATTTATTTAATAAAATACCATATTAACGAAACATTTGGAGGTGTCATTATATGACTGCAACTGTAATAAAAGGCGGATACTTGATGAAGGAAGATGGCCTAAAAAAAGATTGGGGTTTAAGGATTGAAGACAATAAAATCACTCAAGTAGCTCCTAATTGTGAATTAATAATTGGACAATTTGATAATATAATAGAGGCTAAAAATCAGATAATAGCTCCAGGTTTTGTAAATGGCCATATGCATATGTATGGTGTACTATCACATGGAATTACTGCAGAAACATTGGTGACTGAATTTTCAAGCTTTTTAGAGGATTTCTGGTGGCCATATGTAGAGAATCGTTTAGATCACAACCTTGTAAGGGCAACAACCAAATGGGCATGTGTAGAAATGATTAAGAGTGGTATTACAAGCTTTACTGATGTGCTAGAGGGTCCAAACTCAATTCCTGGCGCACTTGATGTCGAGGCTGAAGAGATAAAAAAAGCTGGTCTAAGAGCTTTCCTATCATTTGAAGCCTGTGAGAGAATGAGCAAGGAAAATGGACAGCTTGGTTTAAAGGAAAATGCTGATTTTGTTAAAGCTAACAACAAAGAAGGAAACTTAGTACAGGGCATGATGAGTGTTCATACATTGTTTACTGGTAGTAAGGAATATATGAAACAAGCTAAGAAAATGGCAGATGAACTTAATTGTGATATTCATATGCACCTTTCAGAAAGCGTTTTCGAACCTAACTGGTGTCTGGATGAATATGGTAAAAGGCCAGTAGATGTTTATGAAGAAATCGATTATTTGGATAAAAATGTGTTTGCTTCACAAGCTGTACAAATGGAAGACTATGAGCTGGATATAATAGCAAAACGTGGTTCACGTGTAGTTTCTATGCCATTATCTAATTGTGAAGTAGGTGGAGGAGTAGCACCTGTATCTAAGATGTTATCAAAGGGTATACATGTTGGATTAGGCACAGATGGATATATAAATAATTACTTTGAGGTAATGCGAGGAGCTTTTTTAATTCACAAAGCATATCAACAGGATCCTCAGGTAATGCCAGCTAAAGATGTTTATAAAATGGGAACAAGCATGGGTGCAGAAGCAATGGGACTTAAAAATGCAGGAAAATTGGAAGAAGGCTATTTAGCAGATATAATAACAATAAATATTGATTGCCCTACCCCTATAAATCAACATAATGTTTACGATCAATTAATATTATTTAGAAATCCTGAAAATGTAAATGATGTAATGGTAGATGGTAAATTTATTAAGAGAAATGGTAAGCTATTAACTGTTGATGAAGAAGCTATCAAAGAAGAATTAAGACAAGTAGCACAAAAATTTTGGCTTGGCAAATAAAATGAGTAGAAGGTGATTGAATGCCTTTAATGGGGAGTAAGAATTTTAAGGTAATAAATAAATCAGTACCACGTATAGATGGTTTTGATAAGGTAACAGGAAAAGCACAATATGCAGCAGATTTATATTTTCCCAACATGATTTATGGGGGTATGTTGAGGAGTAAAATATATCCTGCTAAAGTTATAAAAATTGATACTAGTGCAGCTAAGTTAATACCAGGAGTCCATGCAGTTGTTACTGCAGATGATATGCCAAAGACAAAAAGCTGGGCTAGCTACATGTATTTAACTAATAAAGTTTTATACCCAGGAGATGTTGTTGCAATGGTGGCAGCAGAAAGCAAGGAGTTAGTAGACAAGGCACTTGCTGCTATTAAGGTAGAATATGAAAAAATACCTGGGGTTTTTACCATTGATGAAGCATTAGAAGAGGGTGCACCAGCTGTACATCCTGAATATCCTGATAATGTTTTTACTGAATCAAAGTTTTCAATTAGAAAGGGAAATATTGAAAAAGGGTTTGAAGGCGCAGATGTAATACTCGAAAGAGAATACCGAACACAGTATGCTGAACATTCATATATAGAGCCTGAGGCGGTAGTGGCAATACAAAATCCAACTGATGGGCAAATGACAGTTTATGCTTCAGCCCAAAATCCATTTTTTACTAGAAGATATATTGCTGATGTACTTCAAACAGGTTTAAATAGAGTTCGATTGATTCAACAAACACTAGGTGGTTCATTTGGGGGCAAAGAAGAGGGCGTTGGGCTAATAGCTGCACGTGCAGCCTATCTGTGCAAACAAGCTGGAAGACCTGTAAAAATAGTTTTTTCAAGGGAAGAATCCTTCCTGGAAAGTGCAAAAAGGCATCCATTTAGAATTAGATATAAAATTGGAGCCACAAGGTCTGGTAAAATCCTAGCATTAGACGGAGAATTAGTTGATAACAGTGGCGCCTATAACAATCAAACCCAATTTATGAACTGGAGAGCAAATGTTCATTCAGCAGGTCCATATGTTATAGATAATATAAAAACAGATGTCTATGGTGTTTTTACTAACAATATTCATGGAGGAGCATTTAGAGGTTACAGTTCCCCATCTTTGATTTTTGCACAGGAACAGCTAATAGATGAATTAGCTGAGGAATTGGGAATGGATCCAATAGAGCTTCGAAGAATAAACTGTTTAAAATCAGGATCACTTACTGCTACAAGTCAAAGGGTTGATAATGTTATTTTAGAAGAAGTAATGAATTATACACTTGATAAAACTGATTTTAAGAGAAAAAGAGATGCTTATAAGCTTCAGACTTCTAGGGCAAAACGTAGAGGAATAGGCATGGCCATTTGCTATAGAGGATGTGGTTTTGGAGCTGAAAGCCCAGATGCCTCTGGAGCGATGATTATAGCGAATGAAGATGGTACTGTCACTATTAATTCGGGACTTGCCGAAAATGGACAAGGACTAAAAACTGCTTACGCCCAGATTGTCTCAGAAACTCTTGGGGTACCATATGAAAGTATTCAGTTCTATGGTGTAGACACACATTCAATTGCTGACTCTGGGATGACTGTTGCATCAAGAGGAACAGTTATGGGATCACAATCAATGAAAAAAGCAGCAGCTAAGCTTAAGGATATTATGAAGCAAAACGCATTTGAATTATGCTGTTTCTCAAACGAAAATATTGAAAATGCAAATAATTTAAAACCAGGAACTATTCAAGGACTTTGTGCAGTATCAAAGGATGCTATAGATTTAGAGGATGGATTCTTTTACTTAAAGGAATATCCAGAATATAGAGTATCATTTAAGGACGTTTGTAATTCCTGTCTATGGACTGGTAAGCAAATGGCTGTTTATGAATGGTTTATACCTCAAGCCTTTAATCAAGATCATGAAACAGGTCAGGGAAAAGCATTCCCAACATATGCATATGGTTGTGTAGTAGCAGAAATTGAGGTGGATATGGAGATAGGTTCTGTTGAGCTTCTTAAGGTCACCTCAAGTCATGATGTTGGTACTGCAATAAACCCAGCATTAATTAAGGGGCAAGTTTATGGTGGTATAGTTATGGGTCAAGGCTACGGTATTATGGAAGAAGTAGAAATAGATAAGGGAAAGGTTTCAACTATAAATTTAGATTCCTACATTATACCAACAGCTGCCGATATTCCAGAAATGGAAATTAATATTTTTGAATGTGATGATGAAAATGGAACCTATGGAGCAAAGAGTGTTGGTGAACCTGCCACTGAAGCTATTGCAGCTGCAATAGCAAATGCTGTATATAATGCAACTGGCAAAAGAATCCGCCAAAACCCTGCTGACCTGGAAAAGGTTTTACTTGGTAAAAAGTTAGGTAAGGGGAGATAAATATGATAAAGTATGATTACTTTTGTCCTACTTCTATAGAAGAAGCATGTAATTTATTATCCAAGTATGGTGTAGATTCAAAGATTATTGCTGGTGGAACTGACCTAATGGTACAAATTCGTGATGAGGATAAAAGAATTTTAAATTTAAAACATGTAATTGATATATCAAATATTAGGGAAATGAGTTTTATTAGAGAAGAGGGTGACTATGTCATCATAGGAGCTCTTACTACTCATGCTGAGATTAATAAATCACAAATTATTAAAAATGCAGCTCCCTTCTTAAGTAGTGCTGCAGAAACAGTTGGCTCTCCACAGATTAGAAATAGAGGAACAATTGGAGGAAATATCTGTAATGCTTCTCCAGCTGCAGATACCCTGCCTCCTCTTATTGCTCTTGATACAGAAGTAAAAATTAAAAGCATTATAGGTGAGAGGATAGTACCCTTAAACTCAATATATGTAAAAGCAAACCAAAATAATCTTTTGCCATATGAAATCTTAACTGAATTTAGATTTAAAAAATTACCAAGTGGAAGTAAAACTACTTTTATAAAGCTAGGTAGAAGAAAAGCATTGGCAATTTCTAGAATAAGTATTGCATTGACTGCTAGATGTGATGAGGATGGTAGGGTAAATGATATTAGAATTTATCCTGGATGTATTTTTGGAGTTCCAGAGCGTGTAGCAGCAGCAGAAAATGTACTTAAAGGAAACTTCCCAACTGAAAAGCTAATTAATGAGGCTGGATTTAAGGTATCAGAGGAAATGATAAATAAAACAGGTATTAGGTGGTCTACAGAGTATAAAAAACCAGCTGTTGAAGCATTAATTAGAAGAGGTTTAAAAGAAGTTTTGGGGGTGGAGTAGATGGATAAGATTGAAGTAAATATGGTTGTAAATGGAAATCCAGTTAGTGTTAGGATTAAACCATATGCAAGACTATTAGATGTAATTAGA
>JARDZI010000033.1 GCA_029240935.1 Clostridiales bacterium | reverse complement strand
GTTGGTACATGCTGCTATATGCTTCTTGATTATAGTAAAACCTCTTACTATTATAAAAAGGCTTATGATAGATTTCTAGAAATTGGAATTATCGATTCTGAGTTTGAGGACAAACTTTTATATAATTTAGCCCTTTGTAGTTCAATGATGGAAAACTATAATGATGCACTTATGTATATTGAAAGACTGGAATCAATTGCTAGTGTTAGTAAGCCAGGAGTATTTACAAATTTAATTCTTAAAGCAAATGTATTTATGAAAGTTAATAGAACTGAAGAAGCACTTAACATATATAAAGAGGTTTTAAATAATGACATAAAGTATCTTTATATTGTTCAGAATAATATAGCTGTGGCATTTATGAATTTAGGAAGGCTTGATGAAAGCATTGAGTTTTTTACTAAATCTATTAATAATCAACTTCAATCCTTATCTCCTGATACTACAATATCTTTGATCAAACTAGCAGAGGTTTACTATAAAGAAAAGAAATATGAAGAAGCATTAAATTTTTATAGATACGGCCTTGATAATACAATAAAGTTCAAACAATTAGATAAGCTTATACAATGTTATGAAAACATATACAAGGTTTGCATGGAAATGTCTAAAATAAGTAAATTTGATTTTTATTATAAATCCATTGAAGGTTTATATGATGTTCTTAGTTTTGATGAGGAACAGCTTAAAAAAATGAAGCTACTTGAACATAATTATATTTCAGATATAAACAATTAAAAATCATAAAGGTGGTGATAACTTGAAAAGACTTAAGCATTTAACTTTATCAGTACTTATTCTGATTGTTTTGTTGCTTGCATGTTATTCAATCTTACCGCTTAATAATTCTAACTATGGTAGTTCTTTAGATCGAACTCTCTATGCAGAAGATGACCTTCTATGGCCTCCTCCAAAGCGTGCTCCTATAAACAGAGGCTAAAATGGCTACCAGGCAAGTGACAAGTGACAGGTTATTTAACCTGTCACTTGTCACTTGCCTGGCAACTTTTAGCCTCTTTCCTTTAATGAATATTCAATAATATTGTCTAAAAGCATTGTAAAGTCTATTCCGACTCCTCTAGCACTTTTGGGGAATAGGCTGTTTTTTGTCATTCCTGGAAGAGTATTTATCTCAAGAACATAGGGTTCTCCATCCTGAACGATTAAATCAACTCTAGCATAAACGCTGCACTTTAGGAGTTCATAGCATTTTATAGACATATCCTCAACTAGTTTATGAAGATTTGATTCAAGCTCTATAATAAGCTCATCAGCCCCACCATCCTCGTATTTAGATGTGTAATCAAAGAATGGAGATTTAGGCTTAATAACAAGAACAGGAAGCATCCTTCCATTCAATATGCAGCAGGTTATTTCATCTCCTCTAATATATTTTTCAATCATAACCTCCCTGTCATATTTCAAGCCTTCAGCAACAGCGCTAAAAACCTCTGACTTATCTCTAATAATAAAGGTTGCAACGCTTGAGCCACCCGAATTAGGTTTTATAACCACAGGATAGCCTAGTTTCTCTATTGCTATATAATCTATTTCATCAGTACTCCTTACATTTATCCAAGGAGCAGTTTTTATTCCTTCAGCTTTCAGTAAACTTTTCGTTATATCCTTATCCATGCACATTGCACTTGATAATACTCCACAGCCTGTGTAGGGTATACCCATGGCTTCCAGTATTCCCTGAACTGTTCCATCCTCTCCAAACTGTCCATGGAGGGCTAAAAAGGCAACATCAATTCCCTTAACCTTATCCATTAGCTCTTCCTTCGAATCCAATATTATTGGAATGACCTCATATTTCGATTTATCAAGATTTTTGCATATTTCTTCTCCTGATTTTAAGGATACCTCTCTTTCAGAGGATATGCCTCCCATTATAACCCCTATTTTCATATGCTACCTCCAATTGCTTATTACTTCTCCTATAATTTTAATTCCTTTTTCAATACCCTCATTATCCAAACGTGAAAACCCAAGTCTTAATGTATTAGCTCCATTGTTGTTAACATAGAATATATCCCCTGGGGTAAATATCACTCCATGCTTAATACACTCCTCAAGCAATTCTCTAGAGTCAATTCCATCAAGTTCTATTAAAATGTGAAGTCCACCTTCACCCCATATTTTTTTGCAAGGAATATTCTCCCTAGCTTTAGCTAATATTAGCTCATATTTCTCCTTATAGAGCTTTCTTGCCCTTCTCATGTATTTTTCAAAATTACCCTCTAAAAGGTACTGATACAGTACTGCTTGATCTAACACTGAGGTATGGATGTTTCTGCTTCTTTTCAAGCTCTCCATTGAATATATAAGACTAGAATCTGCCAATATCCAGCCTATCCTTAACCCTGGAAAAAGGATCTTTGAAAAGCTTCCAATATACATCACACTGTTTCCATTTTCACATAAAGCAGCAATAGGTGCCACATGTGAGCCTGAATATCTTAATTCCTCATTAAATCCATCCTCAATAACTGGAACTTCATACTTATTCAATATATTAAAAACCTTTAATCTCTTTTCTGGAGACATTACAACTCCTGTTGGATTATGATATGAGGGAATAAGGTATACAAGCTTTACATTGTTATTTTGGAGCTTTTCTGTAAGCTCCTGAGTATTTATTCCATCATCCTCCATGTTGACACCAATTATCTCAAGTCCATGAAGCTTCATAATCTTTATAGCAGTGTTATGGGTTGGATTTTCACATATCACCCTGTCCCCTGCCTCAGTTATTCCAGACAAGATAAGATCAAAGCCCTCAGTAAAACCATTTGTAATGAGTATATCCTTACCCTCAGTATTTACACCCTTGTTTCTCATATACTTTATAAGATATTCAATTAATGGTCTATACCCCTTTGCATATCCATAGCTTAGTATTTTGTTTCCCTCTATGTTCATCCTGTTTAAAAAGGCTCTCTTGAAATCATCAACATCAAAAAGCTTTTCATCCGGTGCGATGCTTTGAAAGGATATCATCCCTTTGCTATTTCTTATTTCATGCTTCACAATGTCAAGGCTCTCAGCTTCTCTCATAAGCCTTGTAATCTTATTAGTCCAGTCAATATTGAAGCCATTTAGGTGATTGATATTAATGTCAGATACAAACACCCCTCTATTCTTTGAAGAATAGAGGAATCCCTCATCCTCAAGGAAACCATATGCAGTCATTATCGTATTTCTACTTACCTTCATAAGCCTGCTCATTTCCCTTGTTGAAGGAAGCTTCACTCCCCTTTGCAGCATTCCATTCAAAATCATTTCCTTTATATAATCCTTTATCTGCAAGTAAGCTGGGCTATCCTTGGTAATATTTATATCTGTAAACATCCAATTCACCTCTATGTATATTTTCACATAAAAAAGAAAATAATGAAAGAACCACAAGGGTTCTATTTTTTGATTATAGTGGTTTAGAATATTTTTTTATATTTTTGGAAGAATAAACTAAAAGAGGTGGTAGTTTTGTGGAACACACGTGTTTTAAATTTATCAAGCTTAATACTAGTAATTGTAGGTGGTGTTAATTGGGGTCTTGTTGCCCTATTCGGCTTTGATCCCCTTGCACCTATTCTTGGTGGATATAGTTCCATCATAGCAAGGCTAGTTTACGGTGTTATAGGACTTGCTGCTCTATGGACCTTTTATGCTTATTTGATGACACCAGGAGAGGATTATGATCGTGTAAAGTAAATATGGCTAGGACCAAACAATTGTCATTTCTATACAATGCCTCACCTATAATCCTGAAGGTCGTGAAGGAGCTTAATGCGTCCCTGAGAAAGATTCTTCACGACCTTCAGAATTTTCACGCAAGTCTGCACCAGGATAAATGAAATTCAGTATAACACTAACACTGGTATTGACTTTCATAGCAACTCCTACGCAAGTGCCCTAGCACAAAAACCGTTGAAACTTAGTTGAGGTTCATCACAATTACAAGTGTATCTTTTGCCTCATTCCGATTATACATTCAAAATATATCTTTCAATAACATGGGCTACTCCATCCTCAGCATTGGATTTGGTTATAATATCTGCTGCATTTTTTACCGAATCCATTGCATTTCCCATGGCAACTCCAAGTCCTGCATACTCAATCATATATATGTCGTTTTCTCCATCCCCTATTGCAATAACCTCTTCACGTTTTATACCATAATAATTTGCTACCTTATGGAGGATTAATCCCTTATTTACATTAATATTGTATGCTTCAAGAAAATCAGGAAGAGAAAATGTTGCATTTATATATTGTCCAAGCTCCTCTAGTAATCTTTCTTTGAAGATTGTAAATTTCTCATGCTTTTCAATCATTAGCATTTTACTAATAGGCTGTGTATTATAGAACTCCAACATATTTCCTACAGCTATCACTTCAACACCTTCAAAGGTTGAGAAATAAAGTGCTTTTTCATTAAGCTCCTCAACATACATTTTCAGTCCAATAAAATTAACAGAAAAAATATCGTATTCCTTTTGAAGCTCTATAATCCTTCTACTTACATCAGGTTCCATGTGAATATCGAAGACAATTTTCTCACCTGATGCATCAGTTACAGCAGCTCCATTTAAGCTTACAACTAGTTCATCTAAATGAAGCTCCTTAACGTATTTCTCAATACCCTTAAATCCTCGTCCTGAGGATAAAATTATTTTTACTCCTTTTGCCCTTGCCTCAGCAATTGCCTTTTTTACTCTATCACTTATTTTTTGATTCTTATTTAACAGGGTACCATCCATATCAAGTGCAACAAGCTTATACAAATTATATACCTCCGATTAATATCATATAAAATAAAAGTTATCCAGTTTAAAGTCTCCTATTTCTAAGTAATAGTTTCATTTTTCGTTTTACAAGAGTATAGACTCAATCATAAATCTCAACATCCATTTCAACTGGACAAATCTCTGCACATAAAGTTTATCACATTGTTTATAAGATTTCGATAGTTTCTAAGGAATATAAAGCGGAAGGTCACTTAAAAAGTTTTTGTTATAATGTCTATTACTAAATAAGACTGTTATAAATAAAGTAAAAGAGGCTCTACCTATTGCAGAGTCTCTCTTTTTTGGGGACAAAAGTATATTTAAAACTTGAAAATAGCATTTGGTATGATAATGTTTTCTAAATCCTAGTAATTGTTGATTGGTGAAGATTTGAAAACCTGTAAGCACAATATTCTCACAATATATTTATCTAAACTATCTTTCTACTTCCTGGTTTAACATATGGAATCCCTTTTTTGCACAATGGGCATTCCTCTTTGTCATAACTTTCTATATCTAGTTCTATACAGCCATACACTGGATAACCTACATCATATCCATTGCGTCTATCCACAACACAAGCAATTCCAACAACCTCTCCACCTAAAGCCTTTATTACCTCTGCAGTCTCCTTTGATGACTTTCCAGTGGTTACAACATCCTCAGTAATTAATATTTTTTGACCTTTTTTTATCTCAAAGCCACGCCTTAGAGACATAACTCCATTCTCACGTTCCGTAAATATTGCAGGTTTTCCAGTTTGTCTCCCTATTTCATATGCAACTATTATTCCACCCATTGCAGGTCCTAAAACCACATCAAACTCAATGTTCTTTACCTTATCCACAACCACACTTAATACCTTTTCTGCCTTATCAGGATACTGCATTAGCTTTGCACACTGGCAATATCTATTGCTGTGCTTTCCTGATGATAATAAAAAATGTCCCTCTAGTAATGCATCTACTTCTTTTAATATTTCAAGTACCATTTTAACTACCTCCTTGCAATTCCTATTATTTCATCCAAATTCTTTATACCTTCTATATCCATATAGTTATTTATTCCAGCTATTATATCCAGACAAATATCAGGCTTAACAAAATTCCCACTTCCCACTTGTATTGCACTAGCTCCTGCCATTATAAACTCTAGAGCATCCTCCCAGGACATTATCCCACCTAATCCAATTATAGGTATGTTTACTGCTCCAGCTACCTCATATACCATTCTAAGGGCTATTGGTTTTATAGCTGGTCCTGACAATCCTGCTGTTACATTATTGAATACAGGCTTCTTTTGTTTAATATCAATGGCCATTGCCTTAAAGGTGTTCACCAAGGACAGTGCATCTGCCCCTGCCTCACAGCATTTATACCCCATTTGAACTATGTCCTCTGCATTTGGAGATAGCTTTACTATTAATGGTTTTTTGCATAGCTTTTTAACCCTTGAAACAATATCATATGCAGTTTCTGCTTTTATTCCAAATGCCATTCCTCCAGATTTTACATTGGGGCAAGAAATATTTAATTCAATCATGTCAACTTCTGTGCTGTTAAGCCTTTCAATTCCTGCTAAATAGTCTTCAATACAACCCCCGCCAAGGTTTGCAATTATTACTGTATCTATTTCCTTCATTCTAGGTAGCTCAATATTTATAAACTCATCAACACCTGGATTCTGAAGCCCTACACTGTTAAGCATGCCTCCCCTGGTTTCATATACCCTTACGCCATCGTTTCCCTGCTTTTTATTTAATGTAAGTCCCTTTGTGCATATTCCCCCAAGCTTTGACACATCATACACTTCTCCATATTCCTGTCCAAAGCCAAAGGTACCTGAAGCTGCAATAACGGGATTTTTAAAATCCACTCCACATACATTTACATTAATCATCAAATATCACATCCCTGCCAGAAAACACAGGACCATCCTTACATGTCCTCTTGTTTCCTTCCTTAGTCTTACAGGTGCATACCAAGCATGCCCCTACTCCACATGCCATATGCTTCTCCATGGAAATATAAACTGGTACACTTTTATCATTACAGCTTTGAACTACTTTTTTCATCATAATCTCAGGTCCACAACATAGCACCACATCATACTCAAGTGGGTTAAGCATTTCTGTAACATAACCCTTTAAACCAACACTGCCATCTTCAGTTGATATGTTCACATTATTTACATATCTTTTAATGCTATCTACTCCATATATTTCATTTCTAAAGCCTGCATAAAGGTCTATCTCACAATCCATTAATGACTTAGCAAGATAATTCATTGGTGCAATTCCCATTCCACCTGATAGGATTGCAACCCTTCCTTTAATATTTTCAATTTGAAACCCATTTCCAAGTGGACCTAGCATTTCTATCTCTTCATCCTTTTTTAGCCTGCTAAGATTTCTTGTTCCATTACCCCTGACTTCAAAAACAAAATATAGCTTTTCCCCATCAACATTATGAATACTTATTGGCCTTGATAGAAAAGGTTCATAGCCTGTAGTTCGAAGCATCATGAACTGTCCTGGTACTGGTTTTTCTACAGGTGATTTTTCTACAGCTAGCTTGAATATTCCATTTGATATCTCAATATTTTCACATACTCTTGTTTTCCTGTATTCTAACCGCATCTATAATGTCCTCCCTCATTCTCAATACTTCACACCTGGCATACTCATCAAATTTCTTTTCCCCGTCCTTATGATTTTTGTATGCTAAAAGTATTCCTCTTGAAGAATTTACAACTCCACCATTTCCACTTCTTAAATATATTGCAACATCATTTGCTGCTCCTCCCTGAGCACCATAACCAGGTATCAGAAAAAACATATTCTTAAATCTCTCCCTAAGCTCTATTCCCTCATCTATATGGGTGCAGCCAACTACTCCTCCAATGGAACTGTAGCCACAACCTCCCATGTATGACTTACCAAGTTCATAAAGCTTATCTCCAACCTGCTTATATACCTTTTTCCCACTTGTGTCCTCAATGTATTGAATGTCTGCTGCCCCCTTATTTGAGGTTCTGACAAGTACAAACATTCCTTTTTCCTTGTTCTTTACATATGAAAGATATGGATCTAAACTATCCATTCCCATATATGGACTAAGTGTTACCAGATCGCTTTCAAAGTCCCCCTCAAAGTGAGCCTTTGCATACATTCCAGCAGTTGCAGCTATGTCTCCTCGTTTTATATCTGCAATTACAATAGCGCCTGTATTTCTTATATATTCAAGTGTTTTCTTATATACCTCCAAGCCCTTTAATCCTAATGCCTCATAATATGCAATCTGGACCTTGAAGCAAGCTGCATGTTCATTTGTTGCATCTACTATCCTTTTATTGAATTCAAATAGTGCATCCTCAGTATTTATAAATTTTTCTCTAAGCCCTATTGGAATATAGTCAATTGCAGTATCAAGTCCTACACATACATTCCCCTTTTTCTCCACACTCTCATACAATCTATCAATAATCATTATTAGTTAACCTCCTTTGAATAAACTATTTTCCCACCCTTTATGGTATAGATTACTTCTCCATAAAGCTCCATTCCCTCAAAAGGTGTGTTTTTCCCCCTAGACTGAAATTCAGAAGCAGCAACTCTAAAGCTCTTATTTATATCTACTATAGCTAAATCTCCATCATATCCTATTTGTATTTTCCCCTTATTTAGTCCCATTATTTTTCCAGGGTTTTTTGACATTATTTCAGAAAGCTTATTTATGCTTATATGCTCTTCCCTAACAAGCCTTGTATAGCACACTGGAAAGGAGGTTTCTATTCCAGATATTCCAGGAGCACCATTTCTCTTGTCCTCAATACTATGCGGTGCATGATCCGTCCCAATTGCGTCCACCCATCCCTCTTTAATTGCATTTATTAAAAAATTCACATCTGAACTTCTCCTTAAAGGGGGATTAACCTTGTACTCCACCTCATCTGTTAACCCAATATGATGTGGTGTAACCTCACAGGTAAGATCTGTTCCCTTCTTTTTAGAAGCTATTATGCATTCCATTGCTTCTTTTGTGCTTACATGGGCAATATGAAGAGGACATCTAGTATATTCTGCAAGTGCCACATCCCTGTTTGTCATAAGATTTTCAGATAATCTAGTATCAAAGAAGGCAAGCTTTTCATCCTCAACATGGGATATAACTCTAATGCCCATGCTTTTTGCTTTCATCATTCCATCATACATAACCCTATTATCCACTATTCCCCTGCCATCATCTGATATGAACTTCACTTCATTAGATATTTCATCTAAATGACTTATATCCTTACCATCTAGGTTCCTAGTAATGGATATGGTTTGATGGACATCAACTAATCCTACCTCCATTGCCCTGTTCTTAACATACTCAAATACCTCCATACTGCTGCATACAGGCTTTGTGTTTGCCATGAGGTTTACTGAGGTATATCCCCCCCTTACAGCTGCCCTGGAGCCTGATTGTATGTCCTCTTTATATGTGAACCCTGGATCTCTAAAATGACTGTGAAGGTCTATAAAGGAGGGAAGCAGCACTAGCCCTTCCCCTTTGATGATTTTACAATCCTTACTTATGCTTTTTTCTATCTCAAATATTCTACCGTCCTTTATATACACATCTCCAATAAAGTCTTGAGAGCAATCAATAATTCTAGCATTTTTAATTAGCAATTCCATTCTAAACCTCCAAAAGTGTATATATTTCATCACAGTATTGACATTTATATTCTCCCTTACTTTCATTAAATAATGTAAATACATGTGGCACATACTTTTCCATTGCTGTTACACATCTTGGGTTTTTACATTTGATTACGTTTTCAACCCTTTCAGGAAGCTTTAATTTTATTTTTTCCTTTATGCATTCACCATCAATAATGTCTATTGTAATATTTGGATCAATTAAACCAAGTACTGTGTAATCTATATTAATAACATTTTCTATCTTTATAATGTCTTTTTTCCCTAGCTTCACACTTGGAGCATTCATTATTAATGCTACTGTGAAGTCAGCCTTGTCCAGTCCTAGATAGTTAAATATTTTAACTCCATGTCCTGCTTTAATATGATCAAGCACAATTCCTCTCTTAATACTATTTATTGTAACCATTTATTTCACCCCCAACATTTTAGCAATAAGTGCCATTCTCACATACATTCCATACTTAGCCTGCCCGAAGTAACATGCTCTTGGGTCATTATCTACTTCATATGAGATTTCATTTACTCTTGGAAGTGGATGAAGAATTATCATTTCATCATTTGCATTTTTCATTTTTTCTCCATCTAATATATAGCTATCCTTTAGTCTAATATAATCCTCTTCGTTGAAGAATCTTTCCCTTTGTACCCTTGTCATATATAATATATCAACCATGCCTATTACATCCTCAAGCCTTTCTACCTCAACAAATTCAATATTATTTTTTTCTAAAACTTCTCTTCTTATATAATCTGGAACCTTCAATTCCTTAGGTGATATTAATATGAATTTGTTATTTTTATACCTTGACATGGCTTTAATAAGTGAATGGGCTGTTCTACCAAATTTCAAATCTCCACAAAGTCCAATGGTTAAGTTTGATAGATTTTTTTTCTTAGATTTAATGGTTAAAAGATCTGTAAGTGTTTGAGTTGGATGCTGGTGTCCTCCATCCCCTGCATTTATAAGTGGAATATCAGAATACATGGATGCAACCCTTGGAGCACCTTCCTTTGGGTGTCTCATTACAGCTATATCAGCATAGCATGCAATTGTTCTTATTGTATCTGATATACTTTCTCCTTTTGCAACTGAGGATGAACTAGGCTCTGAAAATCCTATTACTTTCCCTCCCAGTCTTAACATTGCTGCTTCAAAACTCAATCTTGTTCTTGTGCTTGGTTCATAAAAAAGAGTTGCTAGAATTTTACCATCACAGGAATGAATATAGGATTCAGGATTTAATATAATCTGATCAGCCAGCTTGAATATTTCCTCGATTTCCTCAAGTGAAAAGTCCATTGGATCAATTAGGTGTCTTCCTTTTAACATATTTTATTCCTCCTTCTTAGCCTCTCAGGGCTAGTTTAAAGTCGGTTGGACAAACTCCTGTCCAATCAAAAATTATATAAAAAAATGCCTTCCCTAAGGAAGGCATAATTATATACAAACTTAATCATTCCATCCTTCCCAGTCTCACAGGACCGATTTAAAGGTTGTTTTTTATTATATTATCACGTAGGAAGTCTTAAGTCAACATTTGATTTTGCTCATTTAATTTGTTTTATTAATTCACTAAGCTTATCCCTTTGCTCATTTGTCAGGCTGTTATCCTTTAGGGTATTTTGTATATCTTCTATTATACTGGATACATCTATGTTCTGTTCCTTCAAGGTTTGAAATAATTTTATTAACTCCTCAGATTTTAAACCGGAAGCCAGTTTTATAAATTTTAAATTATCCCTGTTATAATTGCTGACCAGAATATTGTCATATAATTTCTTTACTCCTCCTGTAAGGCTTTTACCAATGCTTATAAATGGGGAAAACTTATCCTCCTCAAGCATATTTTCATCCTTAATGTTCTCTAATCCCTTTTCAATCTCTTCTTCATTCTTCTTTGTATTTCCATTTACTAATTGAGAAAGCTCCCTAAGGGTTACTCCGTTTTTAGGATTTATATTTTCCGCAATATAAAAAATCCCTCCTGCTATTATAAAAAAAACAAGTATATAAAATATTTTCTTCACAGCTATCACTCCTGAAATATTAATTTTTTTGATTACTAACTATCATATTTACATTATAGCCTAAATATATTTATTATAGTATTAGTTATTTTGTTGGAGGTTATAAAGTGAAGCTTTTATGTAAAATAGCTTTTGTACTTGTTCTTATTGGAGCAATAAACTGGGGACTTGTTGGCTTATTCAAATTCGATCTGGTCGCAGCAATTTTCGGAGGAATGGAAAGCTTTCTATCTAGAGTAATTTACACCCTTGTAGGTCTTTCAGGACTACTTCTAATATACAGTGGATTAAAAGAAAAATAGCTAGGGATTTATTCCCTGGCTTTTTAATTAGGGAAATGCATATTAGTGGGGTTATGCGTCGCAAATCACTTGTAAACATGGGTAGGAATATTGATATTATGTAGGGGCGAACAGTGTTCGCCCGTGGGGTACCATGTATAGAGAATACTCTTGTATCAAAGTGCTCACTTGCGGGCGAACACTGTTCGCCCCTACAATGCCTCAAATACAAAACAACCACACGAGCTGTCATTCTGAACGCAGTGAAGAGTCTTTCTCTGTGATACATATTAAGATCCTTCACTACGTTCAGGATGACATGCGACGCATCCTTCCAATATTATTCATTAACACTGAACAAAAAAATATCAATACAGGTAATATAAATCCTGACTTGAAGGCTGCCATTTGCAGTGATAAAATTAATGTCGAAGATTGTAAAAAGCATAGAATATCAGAGGAGTTGTCCTAAATTGAAAAAATTATTGTTGCATAAAGTTGTATATAAAACTGCACGTATTTTTATAATGCCCTATATAAAGTGTCGGTTTAGGTTTCAGTTTGAAAAGGTATTGGAGAAAAATAAACCTTATATGGTTCTAGCCAATCACACTTCTGCATGGGACCCGATTTTTGTAGGTATGAGTTTTCCAGATCATATGTATTATGTAGCAAGCGAGCATATTTTTCGCAAAGGATTTTTAAGCAAACTCCTAAATATCTTCCTCGCACCTATTATGCGTGTAAAAGCCCGAACCGAAATGCGTACTGCTATGTGCATTCTAAAAACGCTTAAATCCGGCTGTAATGTTTGTATGTTTCCAGAGGGCAGCAGCTCCTGGAATGGGGAAACAGCTAAAATAACCCCATCAACAGCAAAGCTTGTCAAACATAGTGGAGCCACACTGATTACCTATCGTCTTGAAGGCAGTTACCTCTCTTTACCCCGATGGGCAAAAACAATCAGACGTGGTAAAATGCGAGGCTATCCTGTCCATAAGTACAATTCCGAGGAGCTTTTAAAAATGACTGAAGAGGAAGTTGAATTAACAATTAATAAGGATCTATATGTAAATGCTTATACAAATAATGAAAAGGAACCTGTTATGTATCATGGAAAAGGACTTGCGGAAAATTTAGAAACTGCATTGTATGTATGCCCTAGTTGTGGGGGATTAACCACGTTAAAGAGCAAAGGAGATTTGATTGAATGCACCTGTGGACTCTCCCTGCGTTACAACACCTATGGATTCTTTGAAAGTATGACATCAGAGAAGGCTCCTTTTAAAACAATATTAGAATGGGACAAATGGCAAAGGAACCACATTGAGAAGAAAGGAGAATACTACCGCAGCTTACCAATAAACATGCCTATTATAAGCGATGTAGAACAATACCTGTACCAATTTGAGGCTGGAGGCAGTACAAAGCTAATTGGCAGTGGAACTCTCAGCTTATTCAGTGATAGGCTTGTTTTAGAAGATAGCTTAACAGGGAATAATAAAACTTTTCAACTTTGTCAAATTACAGATATGGCATTAATACAACAAACTTTAATGTCCTTCACAGTAGGGGGTAAAGACTATTATGAAATTAAGTCCAATCACCCACGCTCTGGATTAAAATATTTGATGCTGTGCAATTGCTTAACAGAATTACGAATAATGTTATAGGGGGTTACAAGTATGGATTTTTCTGCAACAAACAAAATTCTCTGGAATATAATGCTACAATTTGGAGTACTTGCAGGCATCATGCTTATTGCCAATGCTCTACATCGCAAAATACCCCTTATTCGCAAAAGTCTTATGCCCACTGCTGTGCTAGCAGGATTTATTGTGCTTCTACTTAGAATATGTGGAGTTTTGTTCATTGATAGAGAATTTATGGAGATGGTTACTTACCATGCCATTGCAATAGGTTTTATTGCTCTTTCTCTTCAAGTGCCACAAAAATATAATGAGGCTGCAAAAAGTGACTTTATAGGTGCAAAAAGTGGTGCATTAATAGTAAGCACCTACCTAGTACAGGGTATTGTTGGGCTTGCAATTTCTGCTGGACTTGCCTACACAATAATGCCTGATTTCTTCAAAGCTGCAGGCATCCTATTACCAATGGGTTATGGTCAAGGAACTGGTCAAGCAAATAATGTAGGTTCAACTTATGAGACTCTTGGTTTTATTGGTGGTCAGTCCTTTGGGCTTTCCATTGCCGCTATGGGTTACCTTGTAGCATGTATTGTTGGTGTTTTATATCTTAATATATTAAAACACCGCGAAAAAGTCACATATGGTAGTTATCAAACCATTTCTGGTTCAGTCACAATTGATGATTTTCAAAGTAATAATGAACTTCCTGTTTCAGAATCCATCGATAGACTTTCAGTGCAGTTCGCTCTCATTCTTTTAATATATCTAATTACCTATCTGTTTACTTTTGGAATTACCGCTTTAATCAAAATAAACGTCCCAGGACTGGCAAAAACAATTTCACCTTTACTTTGGGGCTTCAACTTTATAATAGGATCACTACTCGCCATAGCTTGTCGCCAAGGTTTTAAATTGTTGACTAAGGCAAAGCTAATGACCCACCAGTACCCCAATAATTATCTTTTAAGTAGAATTTCTGGTTGTGCTTTTGACCTAATGGTTATAGCAGGAATAGCCACTATCAATATAGAGGATTTAACAGGGCTTTGGCTTCCATTTGTTCTTATGTCTGTTGCTGGTGGTGTAATCACACTCTGGTATTTACAATGGATATGCAAAAAGCTTTATCCAGATTATTATTATGAAGGTATGCTTTCCATGTATGGAATGCTTACAGGCACTATAAGCTCCGGGATACTACTGCTTAGAGAGCTTGACCCCACATTTAAAACACCTGCTGCCAATAACTTATTAGCAGGAAGTGGTTTTGGTATAGCATTCGGAGCACCTATACTGCTTTTCATTGGACTAGCTCCCGAATCCGACTCCATGCTTTTCCTAACCATAGGGTGCCTTATTGTTTATCTAATAATACTTCTAATTTTCATTCTTAAGGTCAATCACAAGAAATAATATTGAAACTGTTTAGCACTTTGAAAAAGCCAAGGATCTCTCCTCGGCCTTTTTATTACATCACAAGGTGCCTGTCACTTCACATTCACATTTGTGGGGTAATGCGTCTTAAATCATTCATCTACATCCATTTCTGAATCATATACAAGCCTTGACTTTTCTTCCTCTATTGCAAATATTTTTTCGATATCAGTAATAATTATATCTCTGATATCTCCATCATATTTCAACTTTGCAGCAATACCACAGTTGGAGCTGAATTTTCTTGGAACAGGCATTAATGTGACTTGTATGTTCTTTCGCTTCATAAATCTTTCGAATTTTATTGCTCCTGAATGGGTATAAAAGGTTGCAGTATAATCCATTTACTTTTTCCCTAGGGTTAGTATAAAATCATCGTCCTGTTCAAGCACTTCTATACTGTATCCACTATTTGATGCAAATCTTCTTATGTTTTCTATTGCGGTTACATTGTCAACAATAATTTTAATACCTTCTGGACTTTTCTCTATAGCCTTCTTTGACATTAAAACTGGTTCAGGACATGCTCTTCCCCTTGCATCAATAATATTATCCTTCAAGCTTTACATCTCCCTTCAACTTAATATCAGCTGTTTTTTCCCTGCTGAAGTAAGCAATTGCAAATACCACAATTAGTCCAATAACTACTGCTATCTTTCCATTTAGTGTTGGTCCTTTGGCCGATGCAGCTAACTGGAAGTTATGGGCAAAGGCTGCTCCAGCAACCATTCCTAATACTGCCATTACTGAATCTATGTTTCCTTCTCCTGATAAAATTAGCTGTCTTAGTGGACATCCACCTAGGAGAACTGACCCAAATCCAGCAAGCCCCATCCCAAGGAAATTCCATAACCAATCTGTGTGGGCTATAGGCTGTTCAATGAAACCAACCTTTATAAATCCAAATATTGCATTGCCAACTAGAGCTGCAACAAGTATTGCAATAAAACCTGATATTAAATACCAGTCCTTAAATAAAATTAAATCTCTTATTCCTCCAACCATACAAAGTCTTGTTCTTTGTGCTAGTGCTCCTACTATTAGACCAGCAATTAATGCTATCCATATAGGTGCATGCTGGGAGCCTGGTCCCTTTTCACTAAAAAATATTATTCCTGCTGGAGCTGCAACTAGCAATATGAGAAGTCCAATATTTATAGCAGGAAGCATGAAACCCTCAAGCTTATTTAATGAGTAGGATCTCTTTAGGCTAAAGCCCTTATTAAGGAAGAATATACCTACAAGTATTCCGGCCGCAAAACCGGCCAATCCAACTATTGCATTCAAGTCTCCACCTGCTATCCTTAACACCATTCTTAGAGGACAGCCTAGGAACATTAATGCTCCTATCATAACAATAAATCCAAGAATAAACCTGATAAACGGAGATGAACCACCTCTTGCTTTGAATTCCTTTTTGCCAAAGGCCATTAGAAATGCTCCAAGAACAAGTCCAATTATTTCTGGTCTTATGTATTGAACAACTTCAGCTCTTTGAAGTCCTAGTGCTCCTACAGTGTCTCTTAAAAAGCATGCAATACAAAATCCCATGTTTGCAGGATTGCCAAGTTTAACAAGCAGGACAGCAATTATACCTACTATTGCTCCGGTAAAAATGATTCCTTTTTTGTCTTTCATATTAAGATACCTCCTTTTAATATTCCTAAAGAAAGTATATGATTATAGTGGAAGAAAGTTAAATAGTTATTTCCCATGATTAACCTATGATTAATAGTATTTTCCAATAAACTCATATTTACTAATTTGATATAATATAATTGGAGGGATTTTTATGAGAAAGGTTTATTTAGACAATGCAGCAACTTCCTATCCTAAAGCTCCTGGAGTTTCTGCTGCAGTGTGTGATTATATAGATAATATAGGAAGTAATGTGGGCAGAGGCACATATCAGAGCTCATATTCTGCTGGAGAAATAGTATATGAGACAAGAGAACTTCTTTGTGAATTACTCAAATTTGATAATCCATTAAATGTTGTTTTTACGATGAACATAACCCAGAGTTTAAATACACTCTTGAAGGGTTTTTTAAAGTCTGGAGATCATGTTATTCTTTCATCCATGGAGCATAATGCAGTAATGAGGCCAATAAGTAACTTGCATAGCCTAGGAGTTGAATATGATAGGGTTTTATGTAATATTAGGGGAGAATTAAATCCTACTGATATAGAAAAGTTCATTAAACCTAATACAAAACTCATTTTAATGACTCATGCTTCCAACGTTTGTGGTACTATTCTACCCATATACGAGGTAGGAGAAATATGCAAAAAACATAATTTACACTTTATATTGGACTCTGCCCAAACTGCTGGAGTAATAGATGTGGATTTTAACAAATTAAACTTAAGCGCTCTTGCCTTTACAGGTCACAAGGGACTTTTAGGACCCCAAGGAATTGGTGGATTTGTAATAAAAAATGAGCTTGTAAATCAAATAAGTCCATTTATAGAGGGAGGTACAGGCAGTCTTTCAGAATCAGAGCTTCAACCTGAATATATGCCAGATAAATTTGAGTCAGGAACCCTAAATCTTCCAGGAATATATGGCCTTAATGCCTCACTTAAATATGTTAAAAGTACAGGTATAGATACCATACATAAAATAGAAATGGAACTAACAAATAGATTCTTAGAGGGTATTATGAATGTTGATGTAATTAGAAATGTTGGGCTCAACAATACTGAAGGAAGAACTTCTGTTATATCTCTGGATTTTAAAGATATTGATAACTCAGAGGTTGCATTTATTCTTGACAGAGAATTTGGTATAATGACAAGAGTAGGACTCCATTGTTCCCCAAGTGCCCATAAAACCTTAAATACATTCCCAAAGGGAACCCTAAGATTTAGTTTTGGACATTTTAATACTCCAGAAGAAGTGGATTATACAATAGATAGTATTGTGAAGGTTCTGAATAGGATAACTTGTCACTTGACACGTGCCTGGCACTACTATTCAAATTGACTGCTGTATAGAGCATGATAGACACCATTCTTGGCAATAAGTTCCTTATGAGTACCCTGCTCCTCTATTCCATTTTCAGTTAATACTATGATTCTTTTTGCATTTTTAATTGTTGCAAGTCTATGGGCAATAATAAATGTGGTCCTATCCTTTGAGAGCTTCTCAATGGACTTCTGTATTACTGCCTCACTCTGATTATCAAGGGAGGAGGTAGCTTCATCTAATATTAGAATTGGAGGATTTTTAAGGAACATTCTTGCTATAGAAAGTCTCTGTTTTTGTCCTCCTGATAATTTAACTCCTCTTTCTCCAATGTAGGTATCATACCCTTCAGGCAAGTCCATAATAAAGTCATGGGCATTTGCTGCCTTGGATGACTCAAGGATTTCTAAATCACTTGCATCCAAGTTTCCATATGCAATGTTTTCTTTAATTGTTCCGCTAAATAAAAATACATCCTGTTGGACTATTCCTATGTTTTTTCTAAGGGATTTAATTGTTATTTCCCTTATATCACGTCCATCAACCTTTATACTTCCATTATCTATTTCATAAAATCTTGGAATAAGGCTGCAAAGAGTTGTCTTTCCAGCTCCTGAAGGTCCAACAATAGCCACTGTCTCACCTGGTATAACCTTCAAATCTATTCCTGATAATACTGAACTTTTTTCATCATAGCTAAAAGCAACATCCTTAAATTCCACTTCACCCTTTACATTCTCAATCCCTATTGCCTCCTGGCTGTCAACTATATCAGGTTGAATTTCCATAACCTCTGTAAACCTTCTGAAGCCTGCCATTCCTCTTTGAAACTGCTCTATAAAGTTTGCAAGCCTCTTTACTGGCTGTAGGAACTGATTAATATAAATAAGGTATGCTACAAGATCCCCATAGGATATTTCACCCTTAGCTGCAAAATATCCACCAGCAACTAATGTAACTAGGGTAGATAAATTGGAAAAAAAGTTTATTCCACTTCCAAATATCCCGATAAATCTAACAGATATAGTTCTTAGTTTTTTAAAATTGTCATTACCATCATCAAATTTATATTCCTCATATTCCTCATTAGTGAAGGATTTTACAACTCTTATACCAGAAATGCTATCTTCTAACCTTCCATTTATATCTGCAAGACTTTCTCTAATTTGCTTAAAGTTCCTTCTCATTTTAGAGTTGTAATGCATTGCAAAGTACATCATAAATGGAAGTACCAAAAATGTGATAAGAGTAAGCTTTACATTTATATTTAACAAAAGTATAAAAGAACCAATAATCATTACTGTAGAGATGAATAAATCCTCTGGTCCGTGATGGGCCATTTCTGATATTTCATTTAAATCATTAACCATTCTTGACATAATATGTCCAGTTTTTGTATTATCAAAATACTTAAATGGGAGATCTTGAACATGGGAAAACATTTCTTTTCTCATGTCATACTCCATCCTCACTCCTAGTACATGACCATAGTAACCTACAATATACTCCATAAGCATTCTTATTCCATATAAAATAAGCATGAAAAATCCAATTGTAAATATTAATTGTACATTTTTATCAGGTATAATATCATTAATTAAGCTCCTTGTAACCATTGGATATACCAAATCTGTACCAGAGATTAATAGGGCACAGAACATGTCCAAAATGAAAAGACCTAAATGAGGCTTGTAATATTTAATAAACTTTTTAATCATTGCTTCCCATCCTTCCCATACAAAAAAGTGGAACTTGAGGTTCCACTATTTAATTATTCTTCAAATACTATAGAGGATTCAGTTTCCCTACACCATTTTACTCTTATACACATCGCAATATTTCTTGGGCAAAATTTGCACATGCACTGTATATCAAATGCAGTACATTTACCATTTTTATAATCAGGACATTTCTTGCAATTGCTGTTTACCATCTTGTCCAAAACAAACCCACCTTTTTTACAAAACTTTCGGGAGGTATATACCTCCCGATTACCTGTAACACTATTATACAGTCACATAAATTATTCTGCAACCTCATTAAACTAGAATTTTCTCTCTAAACACAGCTGTATTAATTCTTCATGATAAAGTAATTACCAACTTTTATATTGTTTAATACTTCTATTATTAGAATGTTTCTTCATCCATGAAAAAATCCATTGTTTCTTGAGAACTCTCTGTTCTATCTTGAGTAACTGAATTATAAATATTTAATAGTTCATCTAACTCCCTACTTACTCTCAAGGTTTCTTCATTTGATAAATCTTCTTCACATAAAGAAATAAGCTTATTTAAAATGCTTTTAGAGCCCTCAATAGCCTCCATTATTTCATGCAATTCACAACCCATAATTTTTTTCTCCCCATTTTTTTGTTTTTAAACCCCATGTATAATTATTCTTTTTTTACCCATTATTATTATTTTATCTCATCTATTTTTAAAATCAATACTATTTACAATAAATTCATATATAAATCGACAACTATTTTTGACAAAACTATAAGGGTTGCAGCTGCAACCCTTATATATCTATACTAATCCTTAATTGCTTCAATAACGCTAGTTATATATGTATGACCCCTTCGTTCTTTTCCCAGTAGTTTGTTTATAATAATTTTTCTATCAAGTATATTTGCAGCAATGTACATATGATACAATGCAATTCCTACAGCTATACAGTTCATTTCCTGTAAATGCTTTAAAAATATACTTTTCTTATTTAGTGAATAAATATCAATTACATTTTTATTTATAAAGAATCTCCAGGGCTGGTTATTCATTGCTGAGGGAGCCATTCTTACTGAATCTAAAATGTGCTGCCATGTTTTTGTTACATAACCTGATGTAAACTTAGGGATTTCCATTCTTTTTCGTGGCCTAATAAATTTTCCTTCAAGGCCCTCTTCATCCCTTGGGTATCCGAAGGATATTGTAATAACAGCTTCATGATTTTTATTAATTGCTACAATGTTTCCGAGAAGCTGTTTATTAATGCTTCCGCCTATAAAACAGGTTCCTATTCCCATTTCTGTAAGAGAAAGTACTATGGACTCTGCTGCAAATCCAACATTTTCAAGGTAACCTTCTTTTTTTATAGATGTAATCACAATATAATGGGGTGCTCTGACCTTACCATATCCTCCAAATATACCTCCCCTTATGCCTTGAATCTTGATGCCATCCTCAACAACATAAATATCCATATCAATATCCTCATAAAGCCTTTTTACACTCTTGCATGTTTCTTTAATTTCTTCCAAAACTCCAACCTGAAGCTCCTCATTGAGATATCTTCGTACAGATCTCCGCCTATATATGGCTTCAACTTGTCCCATTAGATAACTGCCTCCTATTTTTATAGATTTATCCTAATAACACATCAAACAGCATCATTATTACAAAACCAATAATTACTCCATATGTAGCTGCTCTTGCAGTTTCTTTTTTATGTGTTTCTGGAATTATCTCATCACTTATTACGAACAACATGGCTCCTGCTGCAAATGCTAATGCAAATGGAAGTATTGGTTTTGCTATTTGTACAACGCCAGCACCAATTACTCCTCCAACAGGTTCAACAATTCCTGTAAGCAATGTTATCAAAAATGCCTTTTTCCTGCTAACACCTTCAGCAAGTAATGGAAAAGCAACTGCAAAGCCCTCTGGTATGTTTTGCAACCCAATACCTATTGCTATTGCAAGACCATCCTTTACATTACCTGCTCCAAAGCTTACTCCTACAGCAAGTCCCTCAGGAAAATTGTGTATTGTAATTGCAAGAATAAACAATATGAGCTTGTTCATTCTTGAACTTCTTCCTTCAAATCCTCCCATTGTATGAAAATGAGGAATGTTTTTATCAATAACATCTAAAAATATTCCTCCTATTAATACTCCTGCTGCAACAAGAAATATAAGAAAAATATTCCCCTTTGCTATATCAAGTGCAGGAATTAAAAGGCTAAAGGAAGTTGCTGCAAGCATTACTCCCGCTGCAAAACCAAGTATTGTATCCATAAATTTTTCATTTACCTTTTTCGTAAAGAATATAGGTATGGCACCTGTTGCAGTTGCAAGCCCTGCAATTAGGCTTGCTAAAGAGCCTAAAACAAAAGTACTCATTTTATCCCCTACCTATCCAATTTCTATTATTTCTGCTTCACTAATAGCTTCATCTATTAGCCCAGACCTATCCAACACCTTTTCCGATTCAAGTATATCAATAAGTCTAGGTCTAGTTTTTGGATGCTTTGGTACAAATATTGTACAGCAATCCTCATATGGAAGTATGGAAATTTCATATGTCCCTATCCTTCTAGATATATCCATTATATCAACCTTATCCATTGCAACCAATGGTCTAAATACAGGCATGTTAATATCATTATTAGTAACATACATACTCTCAAGGGTTTGGCTTGCTACCTGGCCTAAGCTTTCACCAGTGATAATGGATAATGCCCCTTCTTTTATTGCAACCTTTTCCCCTATCTTTGTCATGAACCTTCTCATTATAATAGTTAGCTCATCCTCTCTGCACTTTTCAATTATCTCCATCTGTATTTTAGTAAATGAAACTACATAGAGCTTCATATGTCCTGTAAATCTTACAAGCTGTTTTGCAAGATCTATTACCTTTTCCTTTGCTCTCTCACTTGTGTATGGGTGACTGTGATAATAAACAGAAACGATTTCAAGCCCCCTCCTTGCCATCATATAACCTGCAACAGGGCTGTCGATTCCACCTGATAACAGCAGAACCCCCTTACCAGAGGTTTTATATGGCATACCTCCCTGACCTTTTTCTTCCTTTGAAAATACATAGGTTTCCTCTCTTATTTCAACATGTACTACAATTTCTGGATTATGTACATCCACATTAATATCAGGTATATTACTTAAAATTATTCCTCCGACCTTTCTTGAAACATCTGTTGAATTAAGAGGGAACTTTTTATCTCCTCTTTTAGTTTCCACCTTAAAGGTCTTAACATTAGGAATGCTCCTTAACTGTTCAATTGCTGCTTTTGCAATACTATCTATGTCCTTTTCCACAACATCAGCCTCAGCTACACCAATTACTCCGAAAATATCCTTTACCTTTTCAATAACTTCATCTGTATAGGAATCTAAATAAAGTCTACCAGGCTCCTTTTTAATATAATACTGACTTCCAATTTGATCCCTTATGTTTTTTATTAAAGCATCCTCAAAGGTTTTTCTATTTAAGCCCTTAAGAGTAATTTCACTGGAAAACTTAATTAGTAGTTTTTTCATCTTTTATTCCTCCTTAAAAACGGAATGATTTTTTTTAATGCATCTATTGTATAATCCACCTCTTCTATTGTATTACCATATGAAAAGCTAAACCTTATTGCCCCCTCTGAATGACAGGGCTTTAATCCAATGGATGGCAGAACATAATTCTTTTGGTTTGATTTTTTTGCTGAACATGCAGAGCCAGTAGATACATATATATTATAGTCTTCTAATGCATGAAGTAAAACCTCACCTCTGACATCTTCAAAGGATACATTTAATATATTGTCAA
>JARDZI010000032.1 GCA_029240935.1 Clostridiales bacterium | reverse complement strand
CTCCAAAGGGGCCTGATGGCTCAAAGCTTGGCTTGAAGTCAACTATCAAATTCCCAACATCTTTTCTTGTTGGAATTTTATACTGCATAAATGAATTTGTTACCAGCTTTCCCTTTTCATCATACCTAACATCCTCATACATTGCCATGCCTATTCCCTGAACAACTCCACCTTCTGCCTGTATCCTTGCTAAATTTGGATTTATAACAGTTCCACAGTCAATAACTGATACATAATTTATCACATCGAACTTTCCTGTTTCCTTATCCAGTTCTATCTCCACAAAACCCGCAATGAATGGAGGTGGTGACTGTTCATTTCCGTAGGTAGCATTACCAATCAATTGCTGTTTGCCCTCACCTAATGCAAGAACTTCAGCTAGTTTTTTAAGACTTAAGGATTTATTTCCTTCTAAAGTCACTATATTTTCTCCATCAAATTCTACTTCCTCCATGGAAGCTTCAAGTAACCTAGCTCCCCTTGCAATAATCTTCCGTCTTAAATCCTCTGAAGCCTTTACAACAGCCATTCCTGTAACATATGTTGTGCTTGAAGCATAAGAACCGGGATCATATGGAGAAACATCAGTATCTGCAGCGTTTACAATAATACTTTCCATTGAAGTTTCCAGAATCTCAGCTGCCATCTGAGCAAGTATAGTGTCACTTCCAGTTCCCATATCTGTAGAACCTATAAGAAGTGTATAATTTCCGTCATCGTTTAACCTTACCTCAGCTGAGGCTGTGTCTATATTTGCAATTCCTGAGCCCTGCATTGTTACAGCCATACCTACAGACCTTACTTTATTGTCCCCTATTTGCCTTGATGGATATTTTTCATTCCATCCAATAAGCTCTTCTCCTCTTTTAATACAATCCTGCAGAGTTGAACTTCCAAGAATCTCATCGCCATTATATAATGATGCTTCCCCCTGCTTTATAAGATTTTTCATTCTGATTTCTATGGGGTTCATATTTAACCTTTCTGCAAGCTTATTAACTGTACTTTCCATTGCAAAGGTACCCTGGGTTGCTCCATATCCTCTGAAGGCTGCCCCGGAAAGCTTGTTGGTATAAACTGCTTTACCTGTAAATCTCATAGCCTTTGTCTTGTTATATAACGGAAGAGTCTTTTCTGCAACTAGACCAATTACTGTAGATGCGTGTTCACCATAAGCTCCAGTATCAGTTAAGCCATCTATATCAATTGCCCTTATATACCCTTCCTTGTCAGCTCCCATTCTAACCTTTATCCTCATAGCTTGGCGACTGTTTGTGGATTCAAAGGTTTCCTTTCTGTCATATATAATCATAGCAGGTTTTCCGGTTTTTAAAGTTACAATTGCTGAATATATTTCCACAACACCAGTTTGTTTTCCTCCAAACCCACCACCTATTCTAGGTTTAATAACTCTTATTCTGCTTGATGGTATTTGCAGTGCTCTTGACAATTGCCTTTTAATATGAAAAGGAATCTGTGTTGAGCTTATAACTACAAGCCTTCCCACATGATCAAGATAATTAAAGGAGCGATAGGTTTCCATCATACAATGGGCTTGAGCCTGAGTATAATAAGTATCTTCCACTACTATATCACACCTTTTCAATTCCTCCTCAACATCTCCTTTCTCTATTTTTTGAGTAGCGGCTATATTTTTCTCCTTATCCATACCTATGTCAAAGTTGCAGTGTACATCCTCCTCTGGATGGACAATAGATTTATGCCCAACCGCCTTTTCAAAATCCAGCACAGGCTCAAATATCTCATAATCAACCTTTATAAGTTTCATTGCTTTTAGAGCTATTTTTTCATCTACTGCTGCTATAATTGCAACTTCATCCCCTACATATCTGACAATAGGGTCCAGAATTAGACTGTCATAGGGAGAAGGCTCCGGATAGGATTGTCCTGCTAATGTAAATCTTGTATTTGGTACATCCTTGTAGGTCAGTATACATTCTACACCTTCTATTTCTTCTGCCCTCTTTGTATCTATAGCTTTAATCCTTGCAAATGCATGGGGACTTCTCAGAATTTTTACAATTAAAGTATTTGCTACTGCCAGATCTTCTGTATAAACGGGCTTACCGGTAGCAATAGCCATTCCATCTAGCTTTGCAACACCCTTTCCAACTACCTTCATAAGCTTACAACCTCCAGATATTTTTTAACTGCTCTTAACTGACCCATGTAGCCTGTACATCTGCATAAATTACCTGTTAAATAATGTACTATTTCCTCATCTGTGGGATTTATCAATTCATTTTTCATAGCTAATACTGTCATAATAAAACCAGGGCTGCAAAAACCACATTGCTCAGCCCCCTCTGCTACAAGTATTTCTGCAAATTCTTCAGCTTCCTTTTGAAGTCCTTCTATGGTAACAATATTTTTCCCCTGTGCCCTTACTGCCAAAACAGAACAGGACAAGGTTGGTTTTCCATCTATCCATACTGTGCAAAGCCCACAATTGCTTGTATTGCAGCCTTTTCTTATACTTAACATTCCATGTGCCCTTAATGTATCAGCTAAAAACTCATTACTTTTTATTTTAAAGCTCACTGCTTTATTGTTTAAAGTAAACTTTACATGCATTCTAAAACCTCCTTCACTGCTCTTCTAATTAGTACTTTACACAAAGCCTTTCTGTATTCCTTGGAAGCTCTCATATTGCTTCCAAATTCCAGTTCTTCTGTTGCCATGTTTGCCATAGCTTCTATTTCTACATCAGTTAATTCTTCCTTGGATAACTTGAGTGAGGCATTCCTGGCAATCGCAGCTCTCCCTGGTCTAGCTCCTACAACTATTTTCCATTCATTGTCCAAATTTGAAACAGCCACGTTTAATACTGGATAATCACTTGCCGAATTCCTAAAATCCTTATAGGAAGCCAAGCCATCACTTTTCTTTATAAATATTCTGGTTAAAATGTCCTTCTTAAAAGGCAGCTTTAAAAATTCTTCCAAGGGAATTCTACCTGCATCATACAATTCAACTTCAGTATCCAATACCAGAAGGGCTGTTATAAAATCTGAAAAGCTATATTTTGAAAAAACTGTAGCGCCTGTAGTAACTACATTCCTAAACTGAACTCCTATTATATTGCCTAGGGATTTAGGCAGCAATCCATTAAAGTATTCCTTTAAATTAGGATTTGTTTCTATTTCTCTAAGAGTTGTCATAGCACCTATTTCTATATAGTCACTATCTTCTTTTATATAATCAAGGTTAAGCTTTGAAAGTTCTATAGCTGTTCCTATTCTCTTAGAGCCCATTTTTAAAAAGGCGCACCCGCCTAGGACAGTATTTGCTCTGCTTTTAATGAGTATTTCATACGCTTCTTCAACAGTTTCGGGCTGTACTAAATTCTGCAATGTAAACACAATATTTCCTCCTTATGAACTGTAAATTTTATTAATAATATAACGTGTCATTATCTATTTTATTTCAACATTATAGCATAAACATAACTAT
The DNA here is from genome assembly GCA_029240935.1 of Clostridiales bacterium. GTDB lineage: Bacteria > Bacillota > Clostridia > Clostridiales > Caloramatoraceae > JARDZI01. The sequence continues at coordinate 14,381 of JARDZI010000032.1, read as the reverse complement.
TTGCACAATATTTTTAAATAATTTCTGGATAAACACGAACATTTCTATATATAGTATTTTATATTCTTCGTATTTTTGTTCTTCTTCTATACCTGCATGCCTTCCAGAGAAGTATGTCTCCATTTAATTATTATTGTGGTGCTCATCTCTTCTAATTAAAAGTGCACACCACCATGTTAAAATTCATAGGGTGTGCATTTTATTATATAAAATTTACCAATATCATTTTAAATTTTTAGTAGATAATATTAATTGGCTCTCCCAAAATAAATGCTTCAATATTTTTAGCTAACAAATTTATAAATCTTTGCCTTGATTCAAACATCTCCAGCCTATGTGTGGGGTAAGAATAACATTTTACATATTGAAAAGTGAATTATTCAGTTATAGATGTTCCGGATCTTGAACATCAAGTGAAGCTCTGCTAATTTTTTTATCTTTTAAAGCTTGAATCAAATCTGTTTCCTTTATTACTGCTTTCTTCATATTTATTCACTTTTCCTAATTTATCCAAGGATGAAAAATCAAGTTTATTGTCAAAATCTATTCTGTTTGAATTAAAAAATAGGATTTTGTTCATTTTTTCTTTCCTTCAGTTACATAATAATCTATTGATAAATTGTATTATAAAATATTACAAAGGTGCCATCCACCTCACAGAATCACATATTTAGATGTGACTTGTGAGGTGGATGGCACCCTATTCAGCTTTCTATCTACTTAGCAAGAGAAGGAAGTCCCTCAATAAACTTATAAAAGTTCTCATAGCTTCCAATGTAATCTGAAACTATTTCTTCCTCTGTTCTGTGAATCATGTAGTCTTTAATTAAGAATGTCTTTATTCCAATTTTACCTGCAATAAGGTCTTCTTGAACATCATTTCCAACCATCATGCATTCGTTTGCATCTTTGTTTATATCCTTTAGAATTTCCTCATAATATTGAATCTGTGGTTTGCAGTAGTGGTTATTTTCATAATGACTTATATACCCAAATTCGGAAGGTTCAAAACCAGCCCAGCGTATTCTATGTTCTATAGCTTTTAAAGGAAAAAGAGGATTAGTTGCTATAACTATTTTGTAGCCCTTTTCCTTTAATACTTTTATACCCTCTCGTATAAATTTGTTTTCTAAAACAACAGCTTTAGTTTTAAGAAAGTCTTCATCATAGTATTTATTAAAACGCTCCTTATAGATTTCTAAATCCCCATCGATTCTCCTTTGAAAATCCTCCATAAATACTTCTTCGTTTGTTTTATATTCCAGGTTTTTAATCATTACCTCAGTTGAGGCCCATATATTTTTTATGAGTTTCTTGGGTTCAATCAAGTCGGATAAAGCTTCAGACATAGTACTAAAGTAAAGTTTCTCAAAAAGCTTCATATCCATACAAAGCAATGTTCCGTCTAAATCAAAAAGAAATGTATTCAGCATAATATAACTTCTCCTTAGCAAAATATAATATTTGATTCTAACATACTAACCGCCACTTTACAAGGAATTAAGAATAATACCTACTTCCTCAACAGTTTTTTAAAACATCACACTGCCTTTTGTACATTTGCAGTATGAGCGCCTTTACTTCTTCACTCTTTGTACCATATTTATGATTAGTTATAGCTATCTTAACAAAATACTAGTTAGATTTTACTCATATTCCAATTGTACATTTTTTTTAGGTCAAATAGCATGATCAAAAGAAGGGTGCCAATCACTTTACAAATCACATTTTAAATATGTGATCTGTAAGAGATTGGCACCCTATTTCCCATAAAAATATGGAATCCTTACTATCTTGGCCATTGCCATTTATTTAGCTATTATAATATAAGCTGTCTGTAGGATATTCAGGGTCACTTGTTGAATCTATACCAAGCTTTCTAAATGTCTGCTCATCATTTTTTCTTAAAATTGTAGTTGAGTGAGCCTGACATCCTTTTAGTAGTAAAAGTTTTTTTGCAGCTACCTGTGCTGTTGGATTTGTTGCAGCGCATATGCTTAGAGCAATTAATATCTCATCACAGCTTAATGGTATATTTCTATCACCTAGGGTTTTAGATTTTAAAGTTATAATTGGTTCAAGCACAACTGGAGAAATAAGATGTATCTCATCAGATATATTAGCTAAATATTTAATTGCATTTAGTGTTACCGCAGCTGTTGCTTCCATTAACTCAGATCTCTTTCCGGTTAAAATCTTACCATCTGGTAATTCTAATGCTACAACTGGACAAACATCATTTTTACAAGATATCTGCTTTAGCTTTGTACTATATTCTCTTGCAGGAACAACTACGCTTCTATCCTCTGGCTTTAAGTTAAGTTCTTCCATTAAAATCTTTATTCTCTGGTAAGCATCTTTATCTACATAACCCTTTTTATACTCACAGATGGTTTTAAAATATCTTCTTATTATTTCTTGCTTTGATGCCTCTTTTACAACTTCATCATCAATTATACCGAAACCTACTCTGTTAACTCCCATATCAGTTGGAGATTTAAATACAGATTCTTTTCCAGTTATCTTTTCAATAATCTTTTTTAAAACAGGAAATAGTTCAATATCTCGATTATAATTTACAGTTACTTTATTATATGCATCCATATGGAAGGAGTCTATCATATTTACATCCTTAAGATCTACAGTAGCAGCCTCATAAGCTATATTTAAAGGATGCTTTAAAGGAATATTCCACACTGGGAAGGTTTCAAATTTAGAATAACCAGCAACCCTGCCTCTTCTAGACTCATGATAAAGCTGACTTAGACATGTTCCTAATTTCCCGCTTCCTGGACCTGGAGCTGTTACAACCACTATAGGCTTTGTAGTTTCAATATAAGGATTTTCTCCATATCCTTCATCACTTACAATTGTATTTACATCAGTAGGATATCCTTTTGTTGGCCTATGAGTATATACTTTTATACCTCTTCGTTCTAGCTTATTAATAAATACTGTTGTTGCTGGCTGTCCTTCATACCTTGTTATTACAATACTGTTTAAATCAAGCTCATAGTCTCTTAACTCATCAATGAGTCTCAAAACATCCATGTCATAAGTGATTCCAAAATCTTCTCTGATTTTGTTTCTTTCAATATCCCCTGCATATACACATATAATAACTTCTGCTTTTTCTTTTAATTTGTGCAATAGTTTAATCTTTGCATTTTCATCAAAGCCAGGTAATACTCTTTTAGCATGAAAGTCTTGTACAATCTTTCCACCAAACTCTAAATAAAGCTTGTCATAATCATTAACTCTTTCTAATATGTACTTTGATTGTTCCTCTAAATATTTTTTGTGGTCAAATCCTATTTTCATTTTTATTCTCCTTACTGAATAAAATTCTACATAATTATTTCTAATAAAAATCATAAATATTTTTCAAACTCAACATATAATTATTTCACAGTTTACTCTTAAAGTAAATGGATATATCTGTATCTAAGCTAGCTTAAGGTAAATTAGCTTTTTTTATCTTGACAGCTGAGCCACTATACCCTGTGTTTATCTTTCTTTACTTGATACATTCTCAAATCTGCCAAATACAACAAATCACTTAGAGTACTCCCATCTGCAGGAAAAGAAGAGTACCCCAAACTTAGTCCTTTAAAAGTAACGCCATCCAGATCATTGAGGAATTCCAATTTCTCAATTTTGCTGCAAAAGGCCTCAACCTCAAGCTTATGGACAAGAAAAACAAATTCATCACCATGTAATCGATAAAAGCCCTCACTAATCTTCAGAACTTCTTTGGCTGTTTTGACAAACTCAATAAGATACGCATCCCCGGCAGCATGTCCAAAGCAATCATTGATCGACTTAAAAACATCTAAGTCCACAAAGATAATGGTGAATGTGGTATTATTTTCTATTTTTTGAAGCACATCTTCATACAAACCTTCTCGGTTCTTCAATTGAGTAAGAGTATCAATTTTTGCTATTTCACTTAGTGTTTTGGCTTTATTATTAACAGACACCAAATTGTGAAGCAGCTTATAGGACAATATGGCATTGCCTATTATTACAATGAGTATTATTATTTCCGATACGAAGGAGTTGCCTTCTACAAAAGTATAATTCAATAGGAAAATTAAAAAAAACCATGACAAGCTTATCACTAAAAGAGAGTTTATCATTTGGTTATCTATATTTCTAAGAATATAAATAAATATTTTATTTACAAATTTTTTAAAATAAGGAAAGGTCATTGCATAAACAAGAGTTTGAACAATTAAAACTGCTAAACTCAAAAATTCTAATGGAAATAAGTACCCAACTCTAACAGAAAACGAAAACACAAACATTGTATATATCCATGATGAAGACATAATTATCATCATATGTTTTATGGGCCGGTTTAATAAATATTTCAATGGAATGACATATAAAAAGCCACAAATTAAAAAAAGGCCATTGCCATTTCCATTTCCATAATTGGGTAACATTGGTACCATAGGTAATAATATCAGGGTAAAAGCAGCTGTAACTAAACATACAGAAAGGAATGTTACAAATGACGATTCTTTCTTTTTCGAGCATGAATAGGTTGTATAAGTGTTTATACTTAGCATTTCCAGTAGGATTAATAAAGAAATAAAGTTCAAGATATATCCTCTCCCTCGCCGTTGAAAATTCAACTATTTGCTTATACTGTTCTCTTTTTTTGTAAGTGGCATCAATATGGATTAGTCTTTGATAAATATTTCTGTTTCATAAAGCGGCATAATTCCTAATCTTTAAGCATTTATTTTAACTTTACATTATTGCTGGGAAAAGTTACAAACAAGCTGCACAATAAGCATAACTTATTATAGTCTATCGGTTATTTCTATTGATACTTTATACTGGAATAATTATATTCTTGTTCTAAAGAAGGTTGCCAGTCAAGTCGCATTTTAAAATGTGACTTGACTGGCAACTAATGAGCTTATTATTTGCTTAACTTTAAATGCTTTTTTAGATATTGTCCCGTATAGGAATTTTGATTTGCAGCAACTTCCTCTGGTGTTCCCTGGGCAATTACTGTTCCTCCGCCTTCTCCTCCTTCAGGTCCCATATCAATTATATAATCTGCAGTTTTAATAACATCTAGGTTATGTTCTATTACAACTACTGTATTACCGCCCTCTACAAGTCTCTGCAAAATATCCGTAAGTTTGTGAACATCAGCAAAATGCAAACCTGTAGTAGGTTCATCAAGTAGATAAATAGTTTTTCCTGTACTTTTTCTACTTAATTCTGCTGCAAGCTTAACTCGCTGAGCCTCTCCTCCTGATAAGGTTGTAGCAGGTTGACCTAACTTAATATATGATAATCCTACATCGTAAATTGTTTGGAGCTTTCTTTTAATAGCTGTGAAATTTCTAAAGAAAGTTAGAGCTTCCTCCACAGTCATATTAAGTACATCATAGATGGTTTTCCCCTTATAAAGCACCTCTAAGGTCTCACGATTATAGCGTTTTCCATTACATACTTCACAGGGTACGTACACATCTGGAAGGAACTGCATCCCAACCTTTATGATACCATCTCCGCTGCAGGCTTCACATCTACCTCCTTTTACATTAAAGCTAAATCTTCCCTTATTATATCCTCTTACTTTTGAATCAACAGTAGAAGCAAATAAATCCCGAATCATATCAAATAGTCCAATATAAGTAGCTGGGTTCGAGCGGGGAGTTCTACCAATCGGACTCTGGTCAATATCAATAATTTTATCCAGATGCTCTATACCCTCAATTTTTTTATATTTTCCTGGAATAGTTCTTGCATGATTTAATTTTTTTGCTAGTACCTTGTATAAAATCTCATTTACTAAGGAACTTTTTCCAGATCCAGAAACACCTGTTACACAGGTAAATACACCTAAGGGAAAAGTAACATCAATATTCCTTAGGTTATTTTGTTGTGCACCATAAACCCTTAGGCATCCCGTTGAAATTTTTCTGCTTTCAGGAACCGGAATAGATAATTTTCCACTTAAATAAGCACCGGTAATTGATTCAGGATTTTTCATAAGGTCTTCTACAGTTCCACATACAATTACTTGTCCTCCATGGTCTCCTGCACCTGGACCAATGTCAATTATATAATCTGCAGCACCCATTGTATCCTCATCATGTTCCACTACTAAAACACTATTTCCCAGATCTCTTAAGTGACGCAAAGCATTTAGCAACTTGTCATTATCCCTCTGATGAAGTCCAATACTGGGTTCATCAAGAATGTAGTCTACTCCAACCAATCCAGAGCCAATCTGGGTTGCAAGACGGATACGCTGCAACTCTCCTCCGGATAATGTGCCCGTTGCCCTTGATAAGTTCAGATAATCCAAGCCAACGTCAATAAGGAAACTTATCCTTGACTCTACCTCTCTTAAAACCTGTTTTCCTATTGTCATCTGGAAATCGCTTAGCTGCATTTTCTTGAGAAAATAATTTAAATTTTTAACCGATAGGTCCGTCATTTCAAAAATATTCTTACCAGAAACAGTAACAGCTAATGACTCCTTTTTAAGTCGCTGCCCTTTACATGCCTTACATGGAATAACACGCATAAATGTTTCGTATTCTGCCCTCATAGTTTCGTTGGCCGTTTCCCTATAATGCCTTTCCACATTATTAATTATTCCTTTAAAATTAACATCAGAGACTCCTTTTCCATATTGCCCCCTAAAATCAACCTTAACACGATCAGCAGTACCAAAAAGCAAAAGGTCATGAATTTCCTTGGAATAGGATTCAAAGGGAACACTCAGAGAAAAATGAAATTCCTTTGCAAGTCCATCTAGAATTGCTCCGGTATAGCTTTCCTTATCCTTACTGGATTGCCATCCAATAACCACAATAGCTCCTTCTTCAATACTAAGTCTCTTATCTGGAATCATCAGGTCTTCATCAAATTCCATCTTATAACCAAGACCACTACACTCTGGACAAGCTCCACGGGGATTATTAAAGGAGAAACTTCTAGGCTCAATCTCATCAATACTTATACCACAATCCGGACAGGCAAAGTTTTGACTAAATGTCAGCAACTCACCCTCTATTACATCTACAAACATTAACCCATCTGATAGTTTAAATACATTTTCTATTGAGTCTGACAACCTTGATTCTATTCCGGCTTTTACCACCATACGATCTACAATAATCTCTATGTTATGTTTTACATTTTTATTGAGTTCAATCTCTTCTGATAAATTATATTGCTTTCCATCTATTCGGGCACGTACATAGCCATTCTTCTTTGCTTGTTCAAGCACTTTTTCATGAAGACCCTTTCTTCCTCTCACTACAGGTGCTAGAAGCTGGATTTTTGTACCTTCAGGCAGTGAAATTAGCTGATCTATCATTTCATCCAGGGACTGTTTTCTAATATCTCTGCCACATTCAGGGCAATGAGGAATACCAATTCTTGCATATAAAAGGCGAAGATAATCATAAATTTCTGTAACTGTTCCAACAGTGGAACGTGGGTTATGGTTAGTTGATTTCTGAGAAATAGAAATAGCTGGAGAAAGTCCTTCAATGCTAACTACATCAGGCTTCTTCATCTGTCCCATAAACTGCCTCGCATAGGAAGACAGAGACTCCATATATCGTCTCTGTCCATCTGCATAAATCGTATCAAAGGCCAGTGAAGACTTGCCAGATCCACTAAGTCCAGTGAAAACTACCAATTTATTCTTTGGTATGTCTATATCAATATTTTTTAAGTTATTCTCACAGGCTCCCTTGATTCGCATGTAGGGTGTTTCAGCCATTGATATCAATCCTTTCCATTCTAATGAGTACATTTCTTGTCATACTTATAAATAATCAATTTTGGATTATTTCTTCTTAGCCCTTGTTGGTTTCTTCTTTGTGAGTTCTAATTTTGCTTTTTCTTCAAGTTTTGCTGCTTCCCGCTCTTTTTCTATACGCTCAAGTTCTTGTTCTATTTGCTCTTGCTTTTTATGGAATTCTTCCATTACCTTATTCTCTACTGTTTTATCAGCAGCTTTTAGAAATTTTTCAAATGCATCAGGATATATAAATATTTTTGTTCCAATATTCTCTTCAAACCGTACACATATCTTATTGTCATCTACTTCTATAATAACACCCTCTCCAAAGGAAATATGTTCCACTCTCTCATTTACCAGGTTCATTGGTTTACCTCCTTAAACTCATTAATATTTTCTTTCTTATTTTCTCTGATGTTTAAACAGAACTGTTTTTCGTTCCAGGGCATGAAACCACCGAAATACTTATTGGCGATATTTCTTTATGTTAAGCTGTCAAGTCTCGAAAGCCGCTTATATGCACACTTGATTGAACTAAGTCTTCCTTTGATGTTCGTTTAAAGGAACACTTTTTACCCTGACAACTAAAAACATTTAGCCGATTGCACTTTCCATATCCTGATAAAGAAATGCCATCAGGGAATCCACTAAAATCCTGTATTTTGTTTCTAGACATTACTTTCTCCTTTCTAATGAAACAACAAAATAATACTTTAAGTGTTTTGACACATATATTTCATTCGCTCTTTTTCAAATCTTCTACAGCTTGTTCTTCATTAATAACTGTTTTTACTAATGTCAGACTATATTTACCTCTGATTAGATTTTCTATTTCAAGTGCAAGATCAGGATTATCCTTCAAATACTGCTTTGAATTTTCTCTGCCTTGACCAAGTCTAGTATCTTTATATGAAAACCATGCTCCCCCTTTTTGAACAAAACCTTCATTAACAGCTATATCTATCAAGTTACCTTCCTTCGAAATACCCTCATTGTACATTATGTCAAACTCAGCTTGCTTAAAAGGTGGTGCAACCTTATTTTTTGTTACTTTTATCCTGGTTCTGTTTCCAAAAACTTCATCACCCATTTTAATTGAATCAACTCTTCTTATGTCAAGCCTTATGGTTGAATAAAATTTAAGAGCACGGCCACCTGTTGTTGTTTCAGGATTGCCAAACATAATGCCTATCTTTTCTCTCAATTGATTTATAAATATTACAACACATTGGGATTTGTTAATTGCTCCAGTGAGCTTTCTTAATGCCTGCGACATTAATCTTGCATGAAGGCCCATATGGGAATCACCCATTTCGCCTTCTATTTCTGCTTTTGGAACAAGTGCTGCTACAGAATCAACAACAATTACATCTACTGCATTTGATCTTACAAGAGCCTCTGCTATTTCCAAGCCCTGTTCACCAGTATCTGGCTGAGAAACTATTAGCTCATCAGTTTTAACTCCCAATTTCCTTGCATAGGATGGATCCAAGGCATGCTCAGCATCAATAAATGCTGCTGATCCTCCTCTTTTTTGTGCTTCTGCCACTATGTGCAATGCAACAGTTGTTTTACCTGAAGATTCAGGTCCGTAAATTTCCATTACTCTGCCTCTTGGAACTCCACCAACCCCTAGAGCTACATCCAAGGCCAAACATCCAGTTGGTATAACTTCTATATCCATAATTTTATTTGCACCAAGCTTCATAATAGAACCTTTTCCAAATTGTTTTTCTATATGACTCATAGCCACTTCTAAGGCTTGAATCTTTTCATCGCTCATACTCATTTATTATCAACATCCCTTCACATGAGGCATTTTTAACTGTAATTATTCTTAATTAATAAATACTTTCTAACTTGTTAATAGCCAATATTTAGTACTCATATTCATTTATCAAACTGTTAACCTTCCCATTTATTACTTCATAGGTTGTATTCAATGACATTGCCAATTCTGTAAACAATGTATTTTGAACTAATGTTAAAAGTTTGTTATCTCTACTATTGAGGGTTTTTCTGCTAATTTCTGCTTTATGCTTTTTTCGCATTAATGTATTAACTATACTTGAAATTTCCAATCGGTTTCCTTTCTTTACAATTTCAGAATACATTTGATTACGTTGACCACTAAGCTCTATCCAATCAATGCCTGGCAACTTGAAGGATTCTATAATCTCCACTGCTTCGTTTCTATCAATAAGTTCCAGCATTGCTACCTTATCATTATCTACTGGAGTACTTATTTTTAATTTGGTATTATTCATTGGATGTAGAATGTAATAATTTCTAGTAACACCTGCATAGGTTTTTTCACATATATCATCTATATGGCAAACGCCTTGGGCTGAATAGATAATCAAGTCTCCAATATTAAACATTTTGCTTCTCCTTTGCTTACAATTGTCAACTTAGTTGACTATATAATTTTACATCTATCAGATAATTTTGTCAACTTAGTTGACAATCCCCCCCGATTTTTGTATACTAAGTGTGAAAAAAATGATTGGAGTGAATAACTTGAATTCTGAATTACAAAGCTTAGATTTGATTGATTTGATAAGTGAACGACATATTCTGCTTCGGGCTATAACTGAAAAAGCCTGGAACGATAGCAGTGATATTTATATTTCAAATTCTGAATGGTATATCATGGCCAGAATATATAAAAAGCATCCAACTATTTCATACGTTACAAAACATGTAGATATTTCTAGGCAAGCGATTCATAAGTTTGTAAAAAACCTTGAAGCAAAAGAGCTGATCCAAATTACAAATTCAGAAACTAACCATAAGGATAAGTGCCTGCAGTTAACAGCACTAGGGGAAGAGTGTTATGAAAAAAATATATCCCTAAAGGCAGTACTAGAGCAAAAAATTGCTGATAAAATTGGAGTTGAACAATTAAGAATGCTTAATGATGTTTTGAAATCAGATTGGGGATTAGAGGATGAATAAAAATTAACTGTCATGGTTAGTTAGGAGTACTGAAGATATATAAAATAACCTTACTAAGCTGAAGCTATCCCAGCTTAGTAAGGTTATTATAACAATCCTGTTATTAATTAAAGTGCTTTTACAGGTAATCCTAAACCTTCCTCAATTAGAATTTATGTACCTTTGGCTCTTCAGTAAAAGATGAAATAGTTGCAGTTGCATCCTTTAAATAAAACACCTGTGTGTTTCCATCATCTGCCTTATACATAGCCTGTAAAGAAGGATATGCATCAAGCATATGCTTCTTTGCTTCAATTCTGTCATCCTCAATAGCTTTTGCTTCAATGCGTATCCATTTACCTTCATAAAATGCACAGATTTCTATTTTAGGATTAATCATCATCTGCTTTGATACATTTTTCACCTTACCTGTCTGGATATAAAGTTTCCCTTCAAAAACATCTACCGTCCCAAAAGGACGTACTCTAGGCTGGTCTCCCTCTACAGTTGCAATATAATAAGTTTCACATTTCTTTAAAAATTCATAAATTTCTTTCATTACAACACCTCCGTTGTGTTTCAATTTACAATGTTATTATATCCCTTTATACTTAGTTTTCACAAGTAGGACACATTTAGCATTTATCATAAATTAAAAACAAAGTGTACTTTTAAAGCCTACCAAAAGGCAGGCTTATTTGTATACTCATTTTCCAGGTACACTAATGTCGTTTTAAGGACAGCTGCTTACTTATTTTTGATTATTAATAAGAATCTTAATTTACGAGCTTTTAATATCATTAAAGCTAAACTATTCCCACCTGAAACATCTAACCGAAATGCTTATGCAAATTATTCCAAGAACAATCATTATAAGAACCGGCATCAAAACACTACCTATGGGTAAACCAAGAGAAGTTGCCTTTAGTAATTTTATTCCTTGTGTTAGAGGAAGAATATCCGCTATCTTTTGAAGTGCTGATGGCATAACTTCATATGGTAATGTAGCTCCTGAAAAAATGAGCATCGGAAAATATAAAGCACTAGCTAAAATACCTGCTATTTTTACATTTGGAGCAATCCCACCCACCATCATACCAATGCTAAAAATAGATATCATCACCAGAAAGTATGCACCAAAAAATTGAAGCATGGAACCATTGAATTGATAGTCAAAAAAAACTGCTGATGTTATATAAACGAGAACAAGTGATACAATTGAGTAAAGCATGTAGATGACCACTTGTACAGCAAGAATTAATGCTGGACTTATGGGTGTTACTTGAAATCTCTTTAATATTTTTTTATTTCTATAATCAGATACGACTAGAGGCAGTCCCATCACACCACCGGCACAAATTGCAATCGTAGATATGGCTCCAAAGGATTGTGCCAAAAAAGTATATTCTGCTCCATCAAAGGCAGATTTATTTCCAAAAATAATGCCGAGAATAATCACCATTACAACCGGCATACAAATGGCGAAAATAAGCATATCCATACCCCGTAGGGATAACTTGAGTTCAGTTTTTAGCATTGTCCTAAATGTTTTCATTTTCATTTTCCTCCTCTGCATACCAAAGGTAAGCATCCTCTAAATTTTCATAAGGACTTGATTCAATTGCTTCATTAACACTTCCATAAAAAATTATTTCACCCTTTTTTAGAATAGCGATTGTGTCACACAGGGTTTCTACCTCATCCATGAAGTGTGAGGTTAATAGAATTGTCAGCCCTTCCCTCTTTAAATCTGAAAGGTACTTCCATACTTCACGTCTTGCTTTTGTGTCCAGCCCTGTTGTCAATTCATCTAGAAACACTACTTCAGGTTTCGGAATAAGTGCAAGGACAATAAATAATCGCTGCTTTTGTCCTCCTGAAAGTTCGCTTATCAGGCTTTTAGATTTTTCTAAAAGTCCAAATTGTTTTAGCAAGCTCTTATAATCTGCTGATGACTTATAAAGAGACTGTGTAACTTCACACAGCTCATCTACCCTTATTCTGTCTTGATAATTAGCCTCTTGAAACTGAACACCAACCCTTTCAAACAATTTTTTGCGGTCTGATTGAGGGCTCATTCCTAAAACAGATACTGTTCCACTGTCCTGTTTTTTAATACCTAAAATACATTCAATGGTGGTGCTTTTCCCCGCCCCATTTGCTCCGAGGAGACCAAATACCTCACCAGGACCAACTGAAATATCTACATTTTTAATTGCAGGTACACCAGCATATGACTTGCTTAGGTTTTCAACCTTGATCTTAGCTTCCATGTTTTCATTCCTCCTTTTCCTACTGCTAAAATAATAACACCAGATCAAAGTCTGGTGTTAAACTGGAGGGTTTGTATTAAATTGTTTTTTCATTCTTTTAAGGTGAATCAGCACTTCTTGTGCATTGTTACCTGCATCATTTAATGATGAAAGTAATTTATCGCAGGCAGATATGATGTCATCCTCCTTCTTCGGTGTATCAATAACCTTTCTTATATTTACATCAGGGTTACAAGATAATGCACTCAACATTCGTAATATAGAGGTAAGGGAATAATTGGCACATCGGAGTGAACGGATAATCTTCAATTTTCTAATATCCTCCTCAGTATATACACGATAACCATTTTGCTTACGTTTGACAGTTATTAGACCATTCATTTCCCAATTTCTTAAGGTATCCATTGTAACTTGTAGATAGTCTGCAGTTTCTTTCCTTGTAAGAAACAGTTTATTATCTGTTTCTCCCATAACTTCATTGCCAGTTAATATTTGTTTTGCAATTATGATAGCTTCTTCAGCATAACGATATTCATTTTTGATTTGTTGTAAATAATTTTCAGCAATGCAAATTGCTCCATCAAAATCTCCAATAGCTGAAATCTTAATGATATCAACTGCTTTTTTCCGCAAGCCATTCTGCAGTACCTCTACCTTTAAGGCTGTTCTCGCCAGTTTAAATTGTTCTATATGAATATCTGTAAACACCCGATAGCCATTTTCCTGTCGTATTGGTTTTGGTATGAGGCTACAGTCCTCGTAATATCTCACAGTATTAGGATGTATACCAATTATCTGGGCAACTTCTGATGTTTTATAGGTTTTCATTTTTAATTCCCACCTCCTTATAAAAAGTCTGTTAAATTCCGAAGTCTATTCAAAGCTGTTCCCCTATATTTCAAAATTAAGTATGGCATCTTTTTCTACCTCATCATTTTTCAATTTATATGTGGTTCTAAATTATATAACCTAGTGTCAATACTAGTTTGATTATACCATTACTCTATTTACTATCAATACTATTGAAATGAGGTTTTTAGTTTGCTTTCCTCTAAGATAACCTTACAAATAGGAAATGAAGATGAACCTATCTTAAATAGGGGAGAGCTGGATATCAAAATCCAGCTCATATGATTTATTTGAGAAGAAACAGAAAGTGTGCTATTTATATATGATGACAAGCCACATAATGTTTACTATTTACTTGTTTTAACTGTGGCTGAACAACTCGACATTCTTCATCACAAAGACTGCATCTTGATTTGAATCTGCATCCAGGTGTGGGATTTATGGGACTTGGCACTTCTCCGGTTAAAAGTATTCTCTGCCTGTTACTTTCAATTTCAGGGTCAGGAATTGGTATTGCAGATAAGAGGGCCCTG
>JARDZI010000031.1 GCA_029240935.1 Clostridiales bacterium | reverse complement strand
CTGACTGCGTTAAGGTTGGTATTGGACCTGGTTCAATATGTACTACTCGTGTTGTTTCAGGAGTTGGGGTGCCTCAATTAACTGCAGTAATGGATTGTGCAGAAGAGGCTGGTAAGTTTGGAATTCCTGTAATTGCTGATGGAGGAGTAAAATACTCTGGAGATGTTGTAAAGTCCATTGGAGCAGGAGCTTCAGTTGTTATGATAGGTTCATTACTTGCAGGCTGTGAGGAAAGCCCAGGGGAGGAAGAATTGTATCAAGGAAGAAGATTTAAGGTATATAGAGGTATGGGGTCAATAAGCGCTATGCAAAAGGGAAGCAAGGATAGATACTTCCAGGAGGGTAATAAGAAACTTGTTCCTGAGGGTGTTGAAGGAAGAGTTGCATTTAAAGGTGCTGTTTCAGATACAATATATCAATTAATTGGTGGCTTAAGGTCAGGTATGGGGTACTGTGGAACAAGAAATATTGATGAATTAAAGAAAAATGCTGTCTTTGTTGTACAAACAGCTGCAGGTCTTAAGGAAAGTCATCCACATGATATTCATATTACAAGAGAAGCACCAAATTATTCTAGGGAAATGTAGGAGGAAATATGAATAAGGAATTAATATTAATAATTGATTTTGGAGGACAGTATAATCAGCTTATTGCAAGAAGAGTCAGGGAGTTTAATGTGTATTGTGAAATACTTCCCTTTACTACAGCTGCTGATAAGATTCTATCAAGAAAACCAGATGGAATTATTTTTACTGGAGGACCAAATAGTGTTTACCAGAAAAATGCTCCAGAGGTTTCGAAAGAATTATTCACTGCAGGTATTCCTATATTAGGAATATGTTATGGAGATCAGTTAATTGCAAAAACCTTAGGAGGACATGTTGAAGGTGCAGAAATTAGAGAGTATGGTAATGCCAAAATAAAAGCTGACATTTTAAGTCCATTATTTAATGGACTACCAGAAGAGAGCACTTGCTGGATGAGTCATACAGACCATATTTCAAAGCTCCCTGAGGGCTTTAAGGTTATTGCCTCAAGTGAAAACTGTCCTAACGCAGCAATGGCAGATGAAAAGCTAAAAATATATGGAGTTCAATTCCATCCAGAGGTTAGACACACTGAATATGGTAATAAAATAATTGAGAATTTCTTGTTTAAGGTATGCAATTTAAAGGGCACCTGGAGTATGACTTCATTCATTGATGATAAGGTAAAGCTGATAAGTAAAGCTGTGGGAGATAAACAGGTGATTTGCGGACTTTCTGGTGGGGTTGATTCCTCTGTTGCTGCAGTGTTAGTACACAGAGCAATTGGGAAACAGCTAACTTGTATATTTGTTGACCATGGTCTACTTAGAAAAGGTGAAGCAGAAGAGGTATATGACACATTCACAAAGCAGTTCCAAATGAATTTGATAATGGTTGATGCTAAGGACAGGTTTTTAAATAAGCTTAAAGGAGTGTCAGAACCAGAAAAAAAGAGGAAAATAATAGGTGAAGAATTTATTAGGGTATTTGAGGAGGAAGCTGGAAAGCTTAATGGAGCAGAATTCCTTGTTCAGGGTACTATTTATCCTGATGTTGTAGAGAGTGGATTGGGCAGTTCTGCAACAATCAAGAGCCATCATAATGTTGGAGGACTTCCTGAGGATTTGAAATTTAAGCTGATTGAGCCTCTTAGGGAGCTATTCAAGGATGAAGTAAGAGAAGTTGGAAGAAAGCTAGACATTCCAGAGTATATAGTTTCAAGGCAGCCATTTCCTGGCCCAGGTCTTGCTATCAGGATTCTCGGTGAAATTACAGAGGATAAGCTTGAACTTTTAAGAGATACTGATTATATATTAAGAGATGAAGTAAAAAAAGCAGGTTTAGATAAAAGTATATGGCAGTATTTCACTGTACTTCCTGATATAAAAAGTGTAGGAGTTATGGGAGATGAGAGAACCTATGCCCATGCAATAGTTATTCGTGCAGTTGAAAGCGTTGATGGTATGACTTCTGACTGGTATAAGATACCTTATGAAATATTGGGAGCTATTTCCTCTAGAATAGTGAATGAGGTTAAGGGAATTAACAGAGTAGTGTATGACGTAACTTCTAAGCCACCTGCAACAATTGAGTGGGAGTAGCATTTGGCAGGCTGACCTGCTTCTGCTTTGTGAACCATTAATGAGCTATAGCAAAGATAAAAAACAGTATGTTTAAAACCTAACCTTCTATGGGAATAATAGTAAAATAGTTATTTCATAGGAGGTTAGTTTATGAAAAAATTTGTAATTTTGATTATTATTTTATCCTTGCTATTGAATGGATGCAAAAATAAAAGCAATAAGGATTTCAACAATGATATTGAAAGTCAAGAAAAGGACATTTTCACATCAAGTATTGATAATGTCGATAATTTAGGGTATATAGTATATGGAAGATATGGTGAGGAGAAGGAAATATGCAGTGTTAATTCTACAGGGAAGAGGCTGATAGAGCTTTATCAAGGGGACTATAATATGGCGAGCGGGTGTGGAGATAAAATAGTTTTTTATTCAAAGTTAGAGGATGAAAGAGGAATATATCTATTAAATGTAAATGAAAAAAAGTCTAGCCTACTTATAGACAGCTTTAGGCTTACTCAAAAGCCAAGTTTTACTAAAGATAGCTCAATGATTGCATTTTATGCTTATCCTAAATATAGTTCTGAGGACCATGAGCAGTATAATCAAAGGCTATACTATATGAATATTAATGATACTGAGCCTACAAGAATAAACAATGTAGTTGGAGACATAAAACATATATCATTTATAGATAATGAAAGTATTCTCTATGCCAAAAAGGCTCAAGAATCGGGTAGTTTTCAGATTTATCATTATTCTATTAAAGAAAAGGCATACTGAATTTAGCTGATAATTCTATTCAAGAATTAGATGTAAATGAGGCAGTTGTTGGTGAAAGTGTTGTTTGGTCACCTGATGGATCAAAAATTGCTTATGTTACTTTAAATGGTGTTGCTAAATACAATATAAAGCTAGCGGACTTAAAACAAAATACTAGCACTTCAATAGGGAGTGGATATCTAGTAACTTTTTCATCAAGCGGTAAATCACTTGTTTACGCATCATATGAAATAGATAAAGAAAATGAATTAGAAAAGAAACAGGTTATTTATAGGATGAATATAGAAAAAGAAAAGATTGAAAAAGTATGGGATTTTCCAGAGAGCAGTGTCTTTTCAAGGAGCATTAATATGCTATATTGGGTAAATTCAAAGGATACTAAAGAATAATTTATATTAGAGGGGGAGAGATTGATTTGATTAAAGCAGTTTTATTTGACCTGGATGGAACTCTTCTTAATACTAACCAATTGATAATTGAAAGTTTTAAACATGTATTTGAAACAGAATTGAACATTTATCCGGATGAGAAAGAAATAGTTCAGTATTTTGGAGAACCACTTTTACAGACTCTTGCAAGGTATGATGAAAAAAATCCACAGAGGCTTTATAATGCATATATTAAATATAATGAAAAGAATCATGATGATGTTGTATTTGCTATGGAGGGTGCAGAAAAAGCCATACTTGGGTTAAAGGAAAGAGATATAAAAGTTGGAGTTGTTAGTTCAAAGAGGAGAATTATGGTTGACAGAGGACTTAAGGTGTGTTGTCTATCAGAATTAATGGATGTAATTATTACTCCTGAGGATACTGAAAAGCATAAACCAGATGGAGCACCTTTAGTCAAGGCTTGTAGTATGCTTGGGATTGATCCAACGGATGCTTTAATGGTTGGAGATAGTCATTTTGATATACTATGTGGAAAAAATGCAATGGCAAAAACCTGTCTAGTTAAATATACTGCAATTCCGATTGAAAATATTTTAAAATATGAACCAAACTTTTTTATTGAAAAGCTAACTGATTTATTAGAAATAGCGGATAAGGAAAACAATAAAAATGTCGAACTGTGCAACAATATAGTATAAAAATATGCTATTAATGTTCGTTATGTATCGAACATTAATAGCAGTAATAGAATAGATAGTCGAAATGTGTCGAAATATGAAAATGAAAATCAAAATAAAGCATTGACTTTTATTTAATGAGGTGCTAATATTGAGGTGTATGAAAAATTGAAGACAAGCCATCCATTTAGTTCTGAAAATATGGTTCAGGAGTTTCAACTGAAGAGCCCTAAACTCTTCAACTATAGGTAATACTAGTGAGAAATATGGTATAGGACTTTGCTTCTTCGAATAATAAATGTTCCGCTCACTAATTTATCAATAGTAAATGGTGGCGGAAATTATTTTTTGAAGGAGGATGGAAAATGCAAAATCAACAAACAAAGAAATCATTTCTTGACTCAATGTTTAAGCTTAATGAAAATGGTACAAATGTCAGGACAGAAGTTTTTGCTGGAATAACTACTTTCCTAACAATGGCTTACATCATTTTCGTAAATCCTAGCATACTTGAACTAGCAGGTATGGACAAAGGTGCAGTATTTGTTGCAACAATTCTAGCAGCAGCTATTGGAACTTTTGTAATGGGCTTTATAGCAAATGTACCTTTTGCTGTAGCTCCAGGAATGGGATTAAATGCATTCTTTACTTTCACTGTAGTATTTGGGTTAGGTTTTACTTGGCAACAAGCTTTAGGAATGGTATTTATTTGCGGTCTTATTAATATTCTTATCACTGTTACAAATATAAGAAAAATGATAATTGATGCAATACCAGTTTCATTGCAATATGCAATAAGCGGTGGTATTGGAATGTTTATTGCTTATATTGGACTATTTTCAGCACATTTTCTTCAGTTTACGCCTGATGGTGCAGCAAACGAGGCAACTGGAGCTTTCTTAAAAGTAATTCCAGCATTAGTTAATTTCAAGGATCCAATTGCACAGGTAGCTTTAATAGGACTTATAATTACTGTAGCTTTAATGATATTAAAAGTAAAAGGTGCAATCCTTATTGGTATATTGGCTACAACATTAGTAGGTATTCCTTTTGGAGTTACTACTATTCCTGATTTTTCAACAATAAGCTTTGCAGTTCCAAGTCTTTCACCTACCTTCTTCCAATTGGATATTGCAGGAATATTTGCTGATCCAGGAAGGATTTTTATTGCATTTACAACAATATTTGCTTTCTCTTTGACAGATACATTTGATACAATTGGTACCTTCCTTGGAACAGGAAGAAAAGCTGGTATATTTGATGCAAAGGATGAAGAATCCTTGAAAAAAGGAAAAGGTTTCTCATCAAAGCTTGATAAAGCAATGTTTGCAGACTCAACAGCAACCTCAATAGGTGCTTTACTTGGTACAAGTAATACTACTACATATGTTGAAAGTGCAGCTGGTATAGGTCAGGGTGGAAAAACTGGTCTTACAGCAGTAACAGTAGGAATTCTATTCTTACTATGTCTTTTCGTAGCTCCAATAGTTGGTATGGTTCCAGGGGCAGCAACAGCTCCAGCTCTAATAGTAGTAGGTATTTTAATGGCTGATGGTCTTGGAAAGATTGAATGGGAAGATCTTACAGTTGCAATCCCAGCATTTTTAACAGTAATTCTTATGCCTTTAGCTTACAGTATAACAACAGGTGTTGCAGGAGGATTTATTTTCTACTGTATAGCTAAGATAATAACTAAAAAAGGCAAAGAGGTTCATCCAATTATGTACATAGTAACTTTATTGTTTATACTAAGCTATGTAATAAACGCAATAATGTAATTTAAATGCTGCCCTTTTAGGGCAGCATTTTTTATGTCAGGCATATAGCCTGGCTTTTTTATTTTAATTGATGAATATAATAGGAAGAATGCGTCGCATGTCATCCTGAACGCAGTGAAGGATCTTTGTACGGACCCTAGGGAAAGATTCTTCACTACGCTCAGAATGACGGTTTGTGAGATCTAATATGGCTGGCGCTAATGCTTCATGTTGACCTAGGGGCGAACAGTGTTCGCCCGTTTTACGCACCCTGATGCAGGTAGAGCCTAAATTCAAAATGCCCTCGGGCGAACACTGTTCGCCCCTACGGTGTGGAGTGATAAACCCCAAGGTGTCTACGCACCCTTAGGACGCATTTTCCCACATATAGGATACATTATTAATTGATTTAAAGATTAATTCTTTGTAAGCAGCAAAAATGTCTTACAATATAATGTTCGTGATGGTAGATAAGAAAAGAAAAAAATATATAGAAATATATGATTATATAAGGAATATATAATTAAAATATTAATAATATATTGACTATATTATTAACCTTGTGTTATCATCTATATATAAAATTGAATACTAATTTTAGTTATCCATATAATACTGAAAAGATGGTTCAGAAGTTTCTACCGAAAGTCCGTTATTCTTTCGACTATGGGTAAATTCATAAGGGTATTTTTATACCTTTATATAGGTGTGCTTTATAAGCAACCGTTCTGAATTTACTCATATTTCAGAACGGTATTTTTTATTTGATGATAAGGAGGAGTGTATGAGCATGGGAGTAAAAAGAGTTTTTGTTGAAAAGAAAAATGGATTTGATATAGAGGGTAAAGAGTTGATGAGAGAAATAATTGATAATCTCAGAATAACATTACTAACTGAGGTAAGAGTGCTGAATAGGTATGATATAGAAGGAATTGAAGATGAAGATTATTTAATGGCACTTGGTACAATTTTTTCTGAACCAACCCTAGATCTTTTATATGAAGAAGAGATTACTTTCCCTGACAGCGCTAGAGTATTTGCTATAGAATATCTTCCTGGACAATTTGACCAGAGAGCAGATTCTGCTGCACAGTGTATTCAGATATTATCAGGAAATGAAAGACCAGATATTCATACTGCTAAGGTGATTATTCTAAGCGGAAATATAAGTAATGGGGAGTTTGAAAGAATAAAGGGTTATTGTATAAATTCAGTAGATTCAAGGGAAGCATTTCTGGAAAAACCTGATAAACTGCAAATGGATATCGAGAATCCTAGTGATGTAAAAATCCTAGAAGGTTTTATAAATATGACAGATAAAGAACTAATAGAGTTTATGAACCAGAATGGTTTTGCAATGAACTATGAAGATTTGAAATTCTGTCAGGAATACTTTAAAAATACTGAAAAAAGAAATCCATCCATAACAGAAATAAAGGTTATTGACACATATTGGTCAGATCATTGCCGTCATACAACCTTTGAAACTAAAATAGAAGATGTCCAAATCGAAAAGGGAGTTTATTCTAAGCCAATCGAAGAAGCATATAGAGAATATGTAAATTCAAGAGAATTTGTGTATGGAAATAATTCTCGAGATATGTGTCTAATGGATATTGCAGTTATTGGCATGAAGGAACTTAGAAAAAAAAGTTTGCTTAATGACTTGGAGGTATCAGGAGAAATTAATGCATGCAGCATTGAGGTAGACGTTGATGTTGACGGAAAGCAAGAAAAGTGGCTTGTTATGTTTAAGAATGAAACCCATAACCATCCAACAGAAATAGAACCTTATGGTGGAGCAGCTACCTGCCTGGGAGGGGCAATAAGAGATCCTCTTTCTGGAAGGGCTTATGTATATCAAGCAATGAGAGTTACAGGTAGTGGAGATCCTAGAACAAAGATTGAGGATACACCTCATGGGAAGCTGCCACAAATTAAGATCACAACAGGGGCAGCAAAGGGCTATAGTTCCTATGGAAATCAGATTGGACTGGCAACTGGTCAGGTTCATGAAGTGTATGATCAGGGATTTGTTGCAAAAAGGATGGAAATTGGAGCTGTTATAGCTGCGGCACCTAGGGAAAATGTAATAAGGGAGATACCCTCACCTGGGGATGTAATAATATTGGTTGGAGGAAGAACAGGACGTGATGGGTGCGGAGGTGCAACTGGTTCCTCAAAGGAGCATACTGAAGAATCAATTATTACTTGCGGAGCAGAAGTGCAAAAGGGAAATCCCCCTACTGAAAGAAAAATACAAAGACTTTTTAGAAACCCGAAGGCTGCGAAGCTAATTAAAAGATGTAATGACTTTGGAGCAGGTGGAATTTCTGTTGCAGTTGGAGAACTCACTGAAGGGATAGAAATAAATCTTGATTTTGTACCTAAAAAATATGAGGGCTTGGATGGAACAGAGCTTGCCATATCTGAATCCCAGGAAAGGATGGCAGTAGTTGTTTCAAAGGAGGATGCAGATAAATTTATTGCATTTGCACTAGAAGAGAACCTTGAGGCGACAGCAGTAGCTAATGTAACCTCAGACAATCGTCTAAGGATGAAGTGGAGAGGAAATACAATTGTTGATATTAGCCGTGATTTTTTAAGTACAAACGGTATAAAGCAGGAAATAAATGTGAAGGTTGGGGCACCAACTGAAAATTCATATTTTAAAATAAATAGTATTGATGGGAAGAACATTAAGGATGAATGGTTAAAGAACCTTGAGGATATAAATAATTGCAGCCAAAGAGGTCTGATTGAAAGATTTGATAGTACAATTGGAGCAGGCTCAGTGCTTCAACCATATGGAGGAAAGTATGAGACTACTCCTGCAGAGGGAATGGCAGCAAAGCTTCCAGTATTAACTGGAAATACAAATACATCAACAACAATGACATTTGGATATGAACCTAAACTTGCAAAATGGAGCCCCTTTCATGGAGGTGTTTACTCCATAGTTGAAGCAGTTGGGAAGACTGTGGCTATGGGTGGAAATTTTAGAAAAACCAGACTTACTCTTCAAGAATACTTTGAAAAACTAGGGGAAGATCCAAAAAGATGGGGAAAACCCTTTAGTGCTCTATTAGGAGCCTTATATGCACAAAAGATGCTTCAAATTCCTGCTATAGGCGGAAAGGATAGTATGTCAGGAACATTCAAAGAAATTGATGTTCCACCAACACTTGTTGCATTTGCAGTAAGTACCAGCAGAGCAGATAAAATAATATCTCCAGAATTTAAAAGGGTAGGAAGCAGCATATTATTTATACCAGTAAAAAGAAATTCAGCAGATATGCCTGATTTTGATATGTTAAGCAGAAGCTATGATAAAATTTGTTCATTAATTCAAGAGGGCAAGGTTCTGGCAGCAGCAACAGTAAAGGGTGGAGGAATTGCAGAGGTGCTTTCAACCATGTGTTTTGGAAACAAAATAGGTGCTGAAATATCCTTTGAAGAGGAAAGACTGTTCACCCCGGAGCTTGGCTCATTAATACTAGAAATGCCTGAGAAAATCCAAATTGAGAATGAATTTTCAGGAATTAAATATGAAGTTATAGGAAAAACACAAGAAAAACCATTAATTAATATAAATGAAATAACAATTAAACTTGATGAAGCACAAAGGAGCTGGGAAATGCCACTTGAGAAGGTGTTTCCATCAAGGATACTGGTAGAAAACTCAAAAGTTCAATGTATAGATTATAGTATTAGAAATAAATTAAGACCTTCAATAAAATTCTCAAAGCCTCGTGTAGTTATCCCTGTATTCCCTGGGACAAACTGTGAGTATGATACAGCCAGGGCATTTGAAAGAGCTGGAGCAGAAACTAAAATAATCGTTTTTAAGAATTTATCCTCTAGTAATATTGTTGACTCAATAAAAAGCATGACAGAGGAAATAAATAAGTCTCAAATAATTGCCCTACCAGGAGGCTTTAGCGCTGGAGATGAACCAGATGGATCTGGTAAATTTATTGCAGCCATTTTTAGAAACCAATATGTAAAGGAAGCAGTAATGAAACTACTGAATTCAAGGGATGGCCTTATTCTTGGCATATGCAATGGCTTTCAAGCTTTAATAAAGCTTGGACTTGTACCATATGGAGAAATAAGAGATATGGATGAGGACTGGCCAACTCTTACCTACAACAAAATAGGAAGACATATGTCAGGAATGGTAAGAACAAGGGTTTCATCAGCCCTGTCACCATGGCTTCAGGGAGTAGAAGTAGGTGATGTACACACAATTCCAATATCCCATGGAGAAGGAAGATTTGCTGCAAGTCAGGAATTAGTAAATAAACTTTTGATAAATGGTCAGATAGCTACGCAATATATTGACAGCTTTGGAAATGCAGCAATGCAAATGCCCTATAACCCAAATGGCTCAGACTATGCAATTGAAGGAATTACAAGCCCCGATGGAAGGGTATTTGGAAAGATGGGTCATTCGGAAAGAATAGGAGAGAATATTGCAAAGAATATTTGTGGAAATAAAAACCAGAAAATATTTGAAGCAGGAGTTAAGTATTTTAGATAAAAGCATAATAGTGTAGGAATGCGTAACAAATCACCTTTAAACATAGGCATGAATATGGATATAAGGTAGGGGCGAACAGTGTTCGCCCGTGAGGTACTATGTATAGAAAATATTCTCGTATCAAAGTGAGCAATTGCGGGCGAACACTGTTCGCCCCTACAATGCCTCAAATGTACAGCGACCATAAAAACTGTCATTCTGAACGCAGTGAAGAATCTTTCCCTAGGGTGCGTATAAAGATACTTCACTACGTTCAGGATGACACAGCCCTTACCAATGGATAACGTGAGCCCCATTTTTCCAAAACTATGGATAAAAAATCAACACTATTTCAGGAGGTGTTACTATGAAAGTAGCAATAATATTTGGAAGCAAATCTGATAAGGATGTAATGAAGGGTGCTGTACAGGCACTTTTGGAATTTGGAATCGAATATAAGGCTTATATACTATCTGCACATAGGGTTCCTGAAAAGCTATTGGCTACGATAAAGCAATTAGAAATAGAAAACTATGAATGTATAATTGCAGGAGCTGGACTTTCAGCCCATTTACCAGGGGTTATCGCATCCCATACTACACTTCCGGTTATAGGAGTTCCAATAAATGCTTCACTAAGTGGACTAGATTCTCTTCTATCAATTGTTCAAATGCCAAAATCAATTCCAGTTGCAACAGTAGGAATAAACAATAGCTATAATGCTGGGATGCTAGCAGTTCAAATATTATCTATAAAATATAATGAGATTAAAGAAAAATTAGTGAAATATAGAATTGATATGAAGGAAAAATTTATAAAAGAAAACAATGAAGGAGTTGAATTTTAATGGGAAAAAGTGAAATGATTTACGAGGGAAAGGCTAAAAAAGTATATAGTACGGATGTACAGGATCAGGTAATTGTATACTACAAGGATGATGCAACTGCATTTAATGGAGAAAAAAAAGGGAGTATAGAGGATAAGGGAACCCTTAATAATGCTATAACTTCAGCATTGTTTGGATTATTAGAAAAGCATGGAGTTAAAACACATTTTATAGAGAAGCTTAATGACAGGGAACAGCTTTGTAAAAAGGTTCAGATAGTTCCTCTTGAGGTTATAGTAAGGAATGTAGCAGCTGGAAGCATGGCAAAAAGATATGGAATAGATGAAGGCTATGAGCTTAAAACTACAGTATTTGAGCTTTCTTATAAAAATGATGACCTTGGGGACCCGCTTATAAATGACTCACATGCAGTGGCTATGGGATTAACAACCTTTGATGAACTAAAGAAGATTTATTCTTCAGCTGCAAAGGTAAATGAAATATTAAAGGGTTTTTTCCTAAAGCAAAATATAAAGCTTATTGATTTTAAACTTGAGTATGGAAGGTATAATGATGAAATACTACTTGCAGACGAAATATCCCCTGATACATGCAGGTTCTGGGATGCTACCACTGGAGAAAAGCTAGATAAGGATAGGTTTAGACGTGATCTTGGAAATGTTAAGGAAGCATATGTTGAAATTCTAAAAAGAATTGAGGAAGAGATGAATGTATAAGTCCTATGACACAGCAGGGGAAAATTTGCATTGTAGTGGCAGGCCTCTGTGCCTGCCATGGCATCACTATAATCCAACAGAGGATAAGTTCAAGGAGGAATGTGGAGTTTTTGGAATAATCTCAAATGGAAATCATGATGTATCCTCCATAGCTTATTATGGACTTTATGCACTTCAGCATAGGGGGCAGGAAAGTGCAGGAATAGTTGTCTCAGATGGTGAGGAGTTAACTGGTCATAAGGATATGGGCCTTGTTAGTGATGTATTTAGCAGGGAAATACTCCAAAACCTAAAGGGGATTTCTGCCATAGGACATGTCAGGTATTCTACAACAGGTGAAAGCAATGTTAACAATGCACAGCCTATTCTCAGCAAGTTTAAATTAGGATCCATAGCAATAGCCCATAATGGGAATCTCGTTAATACTGATGTGATAAGGGAACTGCTTGAGGATGGGGGAGTATTATTCCAGACTACAATAGACACTGAGGTTATATTAAACTTGATTGCCAGGGGAGCTAAAAAAGGAATGGAGAGAGCAGTTGTTGATGCAATGCAGGCAATAAAGGGTTCCTATGCAATAGTACTATTAACAAATGACAAGCTGATTGGTGTTCGAGACCCTAATGGACTTAGACCACTATGTATTGGAAAATTGGATGAGGGTTATATATTGTGCTCAGAAAGCTGTGCTTTAGATTCAGTTGGTGCTGATTTTGTAAGGGATGTGGAGCCTGGAGAAATTGTAATATTAGATAAGAGTGGAATAAAGTCAATTAACTTTGCTGAAAAAACAAAGTGTGAAACCTGCTCCTTTGAGTATATATACTTTGCGAGACCTGACAGTGTAATAGATGGAATTAATGTATATTCCTCAAGGGTTGCTGCAGGGGAAATATTGTATAAGGAATCTCCCGTGGAGGCTGATGTGGTTATAGGCGTGCCAGACTCTGGTATTTCCGCTGCAGTAGGTTTTGCAAAGGCCTCAGGAATTCCATATGGAATAGGTTTAATAAAGAATAAGTATGTTGGAAGAACCTTTATAGCACCCTCCCAGGAAATGAGGGAAAAAGCAGTTAAAGTTAAGCTAAATGTTTTAAAAGTAAACATAGAAGGAAAAAGAGTTGTACTAATTGATGATTCAATTGTAAGAGGAACAACAAGTAGAAGGTTAGTAGAAATGCTTAGGGAGGCAGGTGCTAGGGAAGTGCACCTAAGAATTGCATCTCCAATGGTTACAGATCCTTGTTATTTTGGGATAGATACTCCCCATAGGAAGGACCTCCTGGGATCACTGGTTCAAACTGAAAAGGTAAGAGAACAGATTGGCTCGGACAGTCTTGGATATATAAGTATTGAGGGACTTTTGAAAGCACTTGGAGAGGGACATGGATTTTGTCTTGGATGCTTCAATGGTATATATCCAATATCTGCACCTAGAGAAAAAGAAAAGAATAGTCTGGAGGCGATTATATGATTTCCTATAAGGATTCTGGAGTTAATATAGAAGAGGGATACAAAACAGTTGATTTGATAAAAAAGCATACTGCTAGAACTATGATTCCCGGAGTATTAAATGGAATTGGAAGCTTTGCAGGTATGTTTGAAATAGGTCAGTATAAAAATCCAGTGTTAGTTTCTGGCACAGATGGAGTTGGAACTAAGCTAGAAATTGCATTTAGAATGAAAAAGTATGATACTGTTGGAATTGATTGTGTTGCAATGTGTGTTAACGATATTTTGTGCCATGGTGCAAAGCCACTTTTTTTTCTCGATTATCTTGCATGTGGAAAGCTTGAAGCGGAGGTAGCAGCAGATATTGTTAAGGGAGTATCTGAGGGATGCATTCAAGCAGGTTGTGCTCTGATTGGAGGAGAAACCGCTGAAATGCCTGGCTTCTATAGGGATGGTGAGTATGATATTGCAGGTTTTTCTGTAGGAATAGTTGAAAAGGATAGGATAATAGATGGAAGTAGTATTAAACCTGGAGATGTATTAATTGGTATAGAATCCTCAGGCATTCACAGTAATGGATATTCACTTGTAAGAAAGTTAATTAAGGATTTGGATATGGACTTTATGGGCACAAAAATGGGGGAGGCTTTGTTAAAACCTACAAAAATTTATGTTAAAACAGTACAGAAGCTTATGGAAAGTTTTGATATAAAGGGTATGGCACATATTACTGGTGGTGGCTTTTACGAGAATATTCCAAGAATGTTTAAGCATGATTATAAGGCTGTAATAGATAAAAGCAGTTTTAATATACCTGAAATTTTCAAGCATATTATATCACTTGGAGTTGCTGAGGAGCAGATGTTTAACACCTACAACATGGGCATAGGCTATGTAGTATGTGTAAAAGCTGAGGATGCATTTAAAGTTATTAGGACAATTGAGGAAATGGGTGACAGAGCATATAAAATTGGATATGTTGAAGACGGGAGCAAGGGTGTATGTATAAAGTAGCTGTTCTTGCCTCAGGTAGTGGAAGCAATCTTCAAGCAATTATTGATAATATAAACAATGGATATTTAAATTGCAGTATTGAGGCAGTTATAAGTGACAGGCAGGGCTGTTATGCAATTGAAAGAGCAAAAAACAATAACATTAAAACACATATACTTGATAGAAAAATATTAGGCGAAGCACTTTCTGATGATATATTATCTCTAGTAAAGGGAAAGGCTGATTTAATAGTACTTGCTGGCTTTTTATCAATTCTAAAGGGAGAGATATTAAAGGAATTTAAGCATAGGATTATAAATATTCATCCCTCATTAATTCCTGCATTTTGTGGAAATGGAATGCATGGGATTAAAGTTCATAAAAGTGCAATAGAATATGGAGTGAAGCTTTCAGGGTGTACTGTGCATTTTGTAGATGAAGGCTGTGATACTGGACCGATTATTTTACAAAGTATTGTGGAGGTAAGTGAGGATGATACTCCAGAAAGCCTTCAAAGGAAAGTACTTATAGAGGAGCATATATCACTTTCAAGGGCAATTAAATATTTGGAAAGTGGAAATATTAAGGTTAAAGGGAGAAGGGTGATTAGGGATGTTGAAAAGGATTAAAAGAGCATTAATTAGTGTATATGACAAATCAGGTATACTTGATTTTGCAAAATTCCTAACTGCAAATGAGGTTGAAATCATATCTACAGGTGGGACCTATAAATATTTAAGGGATAATAATATTAATGTAACAGAGGTTTCAGAGGTTACAGGCTTTGATGAGATATTGGATGGAAGGGTGAAAACACTTCATCCAAGTATTCATGGTGGTATTTTAGCAGTAAGGGATAATACTGAGCATATGAATGTGATCCATGAAAAAGGCATAAATCCTATAGACATGGTGGTCGTAAATCTTTATCCCTTCTTTAATAAGGTAGATGAGGACATAACCTTTGAAGAAAAAATAGAGTTTATTGATATAGGTGGACCTACAATGCTAAGGTCCTCAGCTAAGAATTTCAAGGATGTAGTTGTAGTTACTGATGTAAATGATTATAAGATGATTATGAGCCAGATAGAAGAAAATGATGTGGATTTTGAAACAAGAAAACTTTTAGCAGGAAAGATTTTTAATTTAACATCAGCATATGATGCAGCAATAAGCAATTTTCTTTTAAAGGAGAACTCATATCCCGAGTATTTGACTAGGCCTTATATTAAAAGAATGGACTTAAGGTATGGAGAAAACCCACACCAAAGTGGGGCATATTATGTAAATGCAACTGGAAAAGGTGCTATGAAGGACTTTGAACAGTTAAATGGCAAAGAGCTTTCCTACAACAATATAAAGGATATGGATATTGCCTGGAAGGTTGTTTGTGAGTTTGAGGAGACTGTCTGTTGTGCACTAAAGCATAATTCTCCATGTGGAGTTGGAGTAGGAAATAGTGTTGCAGAAGCATATACTAAGGCATTTAATTGCGACCCGGTTTCCATATATGGAGGAATTGTTGGATTTAATAAAAAAGTTGATAAAAAAGCCGCTGAGGAATTGGTAAAGATTTTTCTAGAGGTTATTATAGCTCCAGATTATGATGAGGATGCCTTAAGTTTATTGTGCAATAAGAAAAATCTAAGAGTTATAAAATGTAATTCACCTGCCTTCTGCAAGGTTGAAATGGTTACAATTGATGGAGGTATTCTGGTACAGAACAGAGACAGCAAACTGGTAGATGAGCTTAATACTGTGACTAATATAAAACCAACTGAGGAAGAAATAAACAATATGATTTTTGGGATGAAAGTAGTTAAATATGTAAAGTCTAATGCAATAGTGGTTGTTCGAGATGGAATGGCTGTAGGAATCGATGGAGGTCAGGTTAACAGAATATGGGCCGCTACACATGCACTAGACAGAGCCCAGGGAGGAACAGTTCTTGTATCAGACGCCTACTTCCCCTTTGGTGATGTTGTAGAAGAAGCAAATAAGTATGGAATAAGGGCTATTATGCAGCCTGGAGGTTCAATTAGAGATAAGGAATCAATAGACGCTTGTAATGAGAAGGGTATATCAATGGTATTTACTGGAGTAAGGCATTTTAAACACTAATGGTGGTGATTATATGAAGGTACTGATAATAGGAAGTGGAGGCAGGGAGCATGCAATTGCATGGAAGACCGCCCAAAGTCCATTAGTAAACAGAATCTATTGTGCACCGGGAAATGGTGGAACATATTTCGAAAACAAATGTGAGAACATAAGTTTAAATGGTATTGATGAACTATTAAAATTTGCAGTTAAAAACAGTGTGGATCTGACAATTGTTGGTCCTGAAATACCCCTTGTTGAAGGAATTGTAGACAGGTTTAAGGAAAAGGGACTAAAGATTTTTGGACCATCCAGGGAAGCAGCGATGCTTGAAGGAAGTAAGAGCTATTCTAAAAGCTTTATGGACAAATATGGAGTTAAAACAGCCTGGTACAGGGACTTTGATAATGCAGATGAAGCTCGAAATTTTTTGTCAGATTGTGATTATCCTGTTGTTATAAAGGCAGATGGTCTAGCTGCAGGCAAGGGGGTTGTTATTTGTAATTCCTTTAATGAGGCTGAGCAAACCATTGATGATTTTATGATTAAGGACATTTTTAAGGGTTCAGGTAAAAGGGTGATTGTGGAAGAATTTCTTGAAGGGGTTGAAGCCTCCATTCTATCAATTACCGATGGAAAAACCATAATTCCATTCCTTTCTGCAAAGGATCATAAAGCTATATACGAAGGAAATAAAGGACCAAATACTGGAGGAATGGGTGTAATTGCACCAAACCCATATGTTACAGATGAGGTATTAAGAAGTTTTAATAGGGATATAATGCTTCCAACCCTAAGGGGTATTCAAGGGGAGCAAATGGATTATAAGGGCATCATATTTTTTGGTATAATGATAACAGCTAAAGGAGTATATCTTCTAGAGTATAATGTAAGAATGGGTGATCCAGAAACACAGGCTGTACTGCCACTAATGGAAAGTGATTTTATCGAATTGATTCTTGCAGCTCTGGAGGATAAGCTTGACTCTTATAATATTAAATGGAAGAAAGCACATTCCTGCTGTGTAGTTGCTGCTTCAAAGGGATATCCGGGGAAGTATGAAACAGGATTTAATATTACTGGAATAAAGGATGCAAATAACAAAATATTTATTGCAGGTGGTAAAAATAATAAGGATAAGCTGATGACTTCTGGAGGAAGGGTTCTAGCTGCAACCGCATTAGGAAAAACACTTGAGGAAGCAATAAATAATTCCTATAGGGATATTGAGAGAGTTGAATTTAATGGGATTTATTTTCGAAGGGATATTGGTGAGATATAAAAGGCAAAAAATTCAACGGGTTCTGTTTTGAGGTGTAAAAACAGAACTAAAGATAAACTCCCATTGAAAAAGAAGGTATTTGCCTTCTTTTTTTTATATAACGCTCTATTAGGCTATATAAGTGATAAACAACCATAAAGATGGCTTACCCCATGAAGTAAGCTATTTTTCCAGTTTTCTAGTGCATAAGGGAAAAAACTATTATTTTTATACATATGTCTAATATCATTGCTTGAATGCCTACCGAAAAAATAGAGTATTAGAGCACTAAACGTGTAAGCATTGTTACTCCATCAATTACAGCACCATAAACGAGCTTCATTGCGGACTGGATAAATATTTCGTTGAGGGCTATAATAGTGAATTAGGATGTGAAATAGTGAAGGCAAAAATGAATGGTGATGATTATTGTCTTCATAGAATATACAAGAAATAACATGGTGGTGATCCAAATGGTTCATGCGGATGGTTTTGCCCTTCTTTTCTAGATCAAATTGAAAAGAAGGGTGATTAAATGAAATTAAAAAAATTAAATAATGAATTAGTAAAAAAAATAAATCATATAGCAGTTCCCTTGATCCTTAATTCTGTTACTGGAATGATTATAGGGCTTTGTGACCAAGCCATGATAGGACACATATCCCTAGAGGCCTTTGGTGCTGTGGGACTTATAACAACTACAGTAAATAGCATTACAGGAGTACTTGGTATGACCTGTGTTGCCTTTAGCATTATGGGAGGGAGATTAAAGGGAGAAGATAATTATGGGGAATTGAAAAATCAATTAGTAATCCATTTTATTATTGATCTTGTCATAGGCATCCTATTTTTCTTTGGGACACTATTGGTGGGTAAATTATTACTTACTCATTTTTATGGTTTAAGGGAAGAAGTATTGAATTTGTCTATGGATTATCTTGATATCTTTAGCCTAAGTCTGGGAATGAATATGATTTTGTTTACTTTTTCCTCATATTTTAAAATAGCTGGAAAAACAAAATATATATTTTATGCTAATATAGCAGCTTCAATTGCTAATGTGTTATTTGATTATATACTTATTTTTGGAAAGCTTGGTTTTCCGAAAATGGGTGTAAGGGGAAATGCAATTGGCTCTGTATTAGCACTTGTTCTTGGGTTCATAATATATATTATTGCAATATCTAAGGAAGATATATTTAAGCTTAAGTATAAGACTAATTTTAGGACCATAAAAGAAATAGTAAAAGCGTCACTACCACTTATGGGACAAGAAGTTCTTGAAGCTACAGTTGTTGTAATTGGGATTAACTCTATTCTTTCGAGAGTTGGAATTGTTGAAGTATCAGTATATAATCTGCTACTCTCAATCGTTGGAATTTCTTTAATGCCAATGTACTCCTATTCTCAAACCTCACTGACTATGATAAGTGAGAGCATTGGTGCAGGAGATAAGAAGGAAATTGAGAAAACACCTAAGACTTGTTTATGGTTAGCGGTAGCAATATACTTATTTGTTTCTTTTATAATTATGATATTTATAGGAAGCCTTGCTAAGTTTATTACAAGTGATGAGACTTTGATAAATGCTGCTATTAATTATCTTCCCGTTGCAATTAGTATAAGCATTTTTTACATTCCAGCAACAGTTTATAAATATACTCTCCAGGGAATGGGTGCTGAAGGCTGGGTTTTCGTAGCATCAACCATTGTAAATTTAATTGGTATTGGCCTGATATTTGTTCTTGCTAGCATAGTGAAGCTTGGTCTTAATGGAATATATATAGGCTTAGGAATGAATTATGTATTATTGATATGTACTTATTATTATAAATACATTGGTCAACTAAGGGATAATGATTTATAAAAATAGATTTACTTAGTAATATAAAAGATAAATTCAGAAGATGGCTTACTCCCTGAGTAAGTCATTTTTATGTTATGTACAGTATGTTCTTGTCTTTTTATAAGTGTTTTTTATCTTTATTATATGTTGCTAATGAGATAAGGTGGAAATAGACTAGTTTACAACACTAATTATAAAAGGGGTGTAAACAATGTTATCTTTAGTGATTATAGTATAGATAGTAAAATAAGTATAGATAATAGTAGAGATATAGATGGATAAGAGAGTCTAGATAGAGGGAGTGTAAAAAAGAGTAAGTATCATACTTGAATTAGACATAGAAAACAAGTATGGAGGAACAAAAGAAGTGGAATTACACACTATAAGATATAAAGATAAAGATATTGTTATCTTACTTGATAATAATATGAAGTTAGTTAAGCCTGTATATGACTACTTGAAATATCTTAGACAAAAAGATAGAGCGTTTAATACAGTAAAGGCTAATTGTAATGATTTAAAGTTATATTGGGAGTTTTTAAATAGAGAGCATTATGAATATGATGAAGTAACACCTATTGTTATAGGTGAGTTTATAGAATACCTTAGAGAGCCTAACGCTACCGATAACGTAGTTAGTATTTATGCAGAAAGTAAGCGTACAGGTAAAGCAATAAATAGAATACTTAGTACAATTTATAACTTTTATAAATATTGTGGAATGGTTAAGGAAATAGATAACCCTATCATAATGGAAGATGTAAATAGACCATTTGATATGTTTAAAAGCCTACTACACCACGCAAGAAGTAATAATAAGACTAAGCAATCTATATTTAAAGTTAAAGAAAGTAAAACTACTTTTAAATTAATATCAGACAATGAGGCTGAAATATTTTTAAATGCTTTATCTACTTGGAGAGATAAACTTATTTTCAAGATAATGTACCTTACAGGTGCGAGAATTGGTGAAGTATTAGAACTTCAAATTGAGGATATTCCATACCCTGAGACTTTCAAAGAAA
The DNA here is from genome assembly GCA_029240935.1 of Clostridiales bacterium. Classification (GTDB taxonomy): domain Bacteria; phylum Bacillota; class Clostridia; order Clostridiales; family Caloramatoraceae; genus JARDZI01. The sequence continues at coordinate 322 of JARDZI010000031.1, read as the reverse complement.
TTGGAATGTTAGAAAATATAAAGTCTAAAGGTAAAAGGCGAAATCTTTATATTCCAATGACTTTATTAGAGGAAATAGATAATTTCATAATGGAAGAAAGAAATAATATAGATACAGAGCATAGTTATATCTTTGTGTCACAACAAAAACAAAACTTAGGTAAGCCACTAACTTACAGAGCAATCTATGAAGTATTTAATACAGTTAAAAAGAAAACTGGCATAGATTTTAAATCAATATCAGGCATGTTTATTTCTGGCATAAATATTTGCTCCTCTCAAAAATATTTCATAGTTATTATTTCCACATTTACCAGTTACAC